>JAFZEK010000151.1 GCA_017560705.1 Bacteroidales bacterium
TATAAAATATGGTATCAGCTGACGATTAATACCATTCTCTTTACATATAATATCAAACTCCTTCTTTATCTTTATAAACAGCTGAAATGATGGCTTTCTCATAAAGCTAAGCACCTTTTCGGATGTATGTTCCGGAGCTACTTTCAACCGTCCGGAAACATGTCGGCTTACAACTCTTTTAAAATATTCCTTTCCACCATTGACAGGCGTAAACAAATCGTAGCGTATTCCACTACCAATATATACATGTCGAACATTGGGCAACGCTTCCACTTTGGCATATAGGTCCAGCAATGGCTTATGTGAAGACTCTAAATTCTTGCAATGCGTAGGATGAATACACGAATATCGGCTACACTTCTTGCATAAATCAGTATTTTTACCCTTCATCATATACATATTAGCCGATGGACCACCAAGGTCGGACAAAACTCCTTTGAAGTCCGACATACTCGATATTTTTTTCACTTCTTCCAACACCGACTCACAAGACCGACTCACCACCTGTTTCCCTTGATGTGCTGATATAGTACAAAACGAACAACCTCCAAAACATCCCCTATGAATATTTACCGAAAACTTTATCATCTCATAGGCCGGAATAACACCTCTCTTTAGATATTTTGGATGAGGCATACGCATATAAGGAAGGCTAAAATAAGAGTCCAACTCCTCCGAAGAATATGGCAAATGTGGAGGATTCACTATCACATAGTTCTTCCCTATAGGTTGCACCAACCGCGAAGCCTCTATTTTGTTGCTCTCTAGCTCTATAATTCCAAAATTCTTAGCTTGTATTCGTTTATCTTTCAAGCATTTTTCATGAGATTCCAAAACTATCGTTAACCAATTATCGTTTTGAGGAATATCTTTGGCCAAATAAGCTACTTGTGGCAAATTCTTTATACCCTCTTTGTTATCAGCATCTAGCAAGCGAGCCACTTCTACAATAGTTTTTTCACCCATTCCATACACCATCACATCGGCAGGTGCTTGACTGAGAAATGGAGCCCTAAGAGCATCATCCCAATAATCGTAGTGGGTGAACCTTCTCATAGATGCCTCTATACCCCCTATCACTATTGGTACATCCGGATAAAGCTCTTTCACAATCTTAGAATACACGTATGCAGCTCTATCAGGCCTAAAGCCTGATTGCCCACCGGGAGTATATGCATCATTAGACCTTAGCCTTTTGGCTGCTGTATAATGATTTACCATACTATCCATACATCCCGACGTTATACCAAAAAACAATCTTGGTTTGCCAAACTTTTTAAAGTCGCGAAGGTCGTCTTGCCAGTTTGGTTGTGGTAAAATAGCCACCTTGTAACCTTCTCGTTCCAAAACACGACCAATAACAGCATGTCCAAAACCAGGATGGTCCACATAGGCATCTCCCGAAATAATAACTATATCCACTTCCTGCCACCCTCTTTCTTGTACTTCTTTGGCAGTTATAGGCAAAAAAGACGTTTTCATCTATACGCAGTTCCTATTGTATTCTTACTCTTGTTTCTAAAAAAAAGCATGTCGGGTCAAAAGACATGCTTTAATATTATTATCACTAATTAATTTTCTTTCTATTGAATATCTCTCTCATCCAAAGGTTCTGCTACCAAACCAGTGAAGCTACCATTGTTATCGAAAGTCATACGTGTGTATTTAAGATCACGTTGACCTTTCACCTTCTGAGAAATCACAACATAGAAATAAGATTTTGGTCTCTTTCCTGTTTCCGGATCTCTGAACTTGGAGTCAAAGTCGTAACGAACCATCTTAACTACTTTATATTTTTCGTCTTTAAACTTTTCTGCCAAGTATTTAAGAATAGGACGAGAGTAACGTTCTTTCTTCATCACAGTACCAGTCTTTATAAGCTTGTTGTCGTCACCGTAAACAGCTTCAAACTCAGCTTTGGCTTTGTTTTGAAAATACGCAACTCCACCACCATCTCTAGCTACCCACCAAGGTCCTTTTGCTACTCTAGTTTTTGGGTTTCTCTTTTCAAAATCCTTAAGCATAGCTTTAGGAGGAGCATACTTTTCTACGTCGGGGCTATCAATGTCCATATCGCCACTACGTTTCTTGCTCTTTTTCTTGGCTATCTCATCTGGACGCTCTTTTTCATCTACTGCATCACTTTCAGGGTTTGTACGAGCTATGAAATCACGCTTCACCACCAATGGGTCTGGAGCATTATTCTTCAACAACTTACCTCTTGTGTCAAAAACAAGCTCATAGTCGTTTGAACCTAAACCTTTCATAGCAATAACCAAACGATAATAGTTATCGCCACTCATTTCTTCGACATATTCCGACGATTTTATTCTGTAGCCAGGATAATTATTATCGAAATAAGTGTTTATAAGTGTTGGCATTTCAGCAACAGTAACAGGAAAAGAACTATATTGCCAGTCACCGGCGTCGGTGAAAAAAGACTTTCCATATTGCCCGTCAACAATCAACTCGGCCACGTACTGACCTGGATTTTGAAACCAGCTTTTTACTTTATAAGATGTATATGTATTTTCCAATGCCAATAAAACGGCTCTAGGCACCTCAGATTCTTTCACTTTCGTCTGAGCATTGGCCAACATACATATACTAATCAATGCGATAAAAACTACTTTTTTCATTTATGTATATTTTGAATTTATTTCTTTAGAACGAATAATTAATAGTATTATTGTATTATTTGAACAAAACATCTTTTCTATCCGGACTTATGGAGATAGCTTTTACAGGCACTCCCACCAAATTTTCTAGTGTTTTTACATATTCTTTCAAATTTTCAGGCAATGCTTCGTAGCTTTCAATTCCCTTAAGATCAACCTTCCAGCCTTTGTATTTAGCATATTGTGGTTGTACTTCCACAGAATTATATTCGAAAGGAATTTCATCTGTAAGGGTTCCGTTTACGCTATATTTTTCACATACTTTAACCTCTTCAAAGTCGTTAAGTACATCTATTTTGGTCACTAGCAGTTCGGTAACGCCATTAAGCATACAAGTGTACTTCAACGCAGGAATGTCTATCCAGCCACATCTGCGAGGTCTACCTGTTGTAGAACCAAATTCATTACCCTTGTTTTGAAGTTCTTCACCATCATCATCGAATAACTCAGTAGGAAACGGACCGGCACCTACACGTGTACAATAAGCCTTGGTTATACCCATCACTCTTCCTATTTTGGAAGGAGCAACACCCAAACCCGAACATACACCGGCAGTAATAGTGCTAGATGATGTAACGAATGGATAAGAACCAAAATCTATATCAAGCATTGAACCTTGAGCACCTTCTGCCAATACTTTCATTCCTTTTTTCAAACAATCGTTCAAAAAGTATTCGCTATTAATAAGGTTGAATTTCTTTATAATGTTCAAAGATTCGAACCATTTAGCTTCATACTCTTCCAATGTCATATCAGCCACACGGAAAGAATCTACATCATATTTTAGAGTTTTAGCCAATTGCAAGTGCTGAATCTTTTGCAATTCGTACTTTTCTTTAAAATCGAACTCCAATATATCCCCCACTCTAAGCCCCGAACGTGCTATCTTGTCGGTATAAGCAGGTCCAATACCTTTCAAAGTGGAGCCAATTTTAGAACGCCCCTTAGCCATCTCGTTGGCACAGTCCAACATACGATGCGATGGCAATATCAAGTGTGCTTTTTTAGATATATATAGGTTTTGGGTAGCATCAACCCCACGTTTTTGAAGGTTTTCTATTTCTTCGGAAAATATGAAAGGATCTATAAGAACCCCATTTCCAATAACGTTCTTCTTTTCTTTGTGGAATATTCCAGAAGGGATTATGTGCAATACATGCTTTATACCATTAAACTCTAAGGTATGTCCAGCATTAGGTCCTCCCTGAAAACGTGCAATAACATCATAATCGGGAGTTAGCACATCTACTATTTTCCCTTTTCCTTCATCGCCCCATTGTAAACCTAGCAATACATCAACTTTGCTCATATATGTACGTTTTTTTTACTATTCATAATAACCTAAAAATAAAACACATAAAGGCTTCTAGCATTCATTATTTTCACCTTTAAATCTTTTGCGAAATTAGCAATTTTATTGGATGTATCAGCATTTTTATTTCTAAAATTGCCAAAAAGTTTTCAGCCTTATACGTATTTTATTAATAATCATAACCTTGCAAGTGAATTATTTATCCCTTTCTTTTTTAAACCATTCTATAAATTCGGGGAATTTATCTAGCGGTGCAAAACCATCTTTATCCAAATCTGCCGGCACTGGGCAAACGTCCAAATATCCCAACAGTGTTGCACAGTCAAATTCGCCTATCAATGCTTCCAATGTTACATAAACACCCACAAGCAAATCGTCGTCGTATTTTTCCGGCATGTTCAACGCCACTCTTACTCCCAAAATATCTGGTTCTTCTTCGTTTTCCAAGAATTGGAAATACATCTTTTTAGTTTCAAAATAATATTTTTCAAAGTGTACTTTCAAATCCTTGCCGTGTGGTTGCTTGAAAGGTATGAACTCCCACCAGTCCAAATCCGGTGCTTCTTCCACTAGCTCCACCACATATCTAAATAGTTCTACATCACCTTCGGCTGAGAAAACTACCTTGCGTCCATTTTTTGTTTGCTCGCCCATTTCAAAGGACAAACCATCGCAATAGTTTGTCAATTCGCGTTGCAACTCTTCCAACAATTGTTGTTGTTTTTCTTGAGAATGTTCTGATAACATTGTCAATTCTTCATTATTGGCAACAAACCATTCCCAAAATTTAGTTACTTTATCGTTCATTTTATAGTATATCAGGGTATTTATTATTCATTATTTCACTATGATGGCTTCTGTTTCCAATCTTACTCCAAATTTATTTTCCACATCTGCCACTATCGTTTCCGACAGTTTTTGCACCTCGCTTCCGGTGCAGCCACCGTTGTTCACCAGCACCAAAGCTTGCTTTGCATACACCCCTACTCGTCCTAGCGACTTTCCTTTCCATCCGCACTGCTCTATAAGCCAAGCTGCTGCCAATTTATATTTACCATCGCCCGAAGCGTAATGCACTATAGTAGGGTAATCCTTCATCAAAAGTTCTAATTTTTGCTCGCCCACTATAGGGTTTTTGAAAAAACTACCAGCACTTCCTATCTCTTTGGTGTCTGGAAGTTTTTGCTTTCTTATGTCGGCCACCACCTCTGCCACTTGCATAGGCGTTGGTGATAGTATATTTCTTTCTTTCAATCCATTCGATATTGCCGAATAGTCCGTTTTAGTACAGGTTCGGTCTTTATGCAATTCGAACATTACCGAAAAAACAATGTACTTATCCTTAAGTTCATTCTTAAAAACGCTATCGCGGTAGCCGAATTTGCAGTCAGTGTTGGTAAAAATTCTTTTGCATCCCGTAGCTATTTCGTATGCCACCACTGCCTTTATCACATCTTTAGCTTCCACACCGTAAGCACCTACGTTCTGAACAGGGGCAGCACCCACACATCCAGGTATTTCCACCAAGTTTTCTAGGCCATAAAAACCTCTGCGAGTCATATCCCACGCAAAATCGCTCCACACCTCGCCTGCCTGTGCTTCTACCACCACACGACGGTCGTCTTCGGACACTATGCTAATGCCCTTATTGGCCATACGAACAACAACGCCGGCAAAATCCGCAACAAAAACAATGTTACTTCCACCGCCCAATATAAAGAAACGCTCCGACGCAAGCAATCCGCCTTGCAGCAGCTTACTCACATCCTTCTCATCTTTTGGCTGAACAAAAATGGACGCTTTGGCATCCAATCCAAAAGTATTATACGATTTAAGCGAAACGTTTTCTTCTATATTCATTAGTTTCCAGATAATTGTATGCATTTTCCTATTTCAATATTCCGTACAAATATACGCATAAATTTTGGTATGCCATAAACTTTTATACTTTTTATTTATTAGCAATTGATTATTAAGCAATAACACACACAACATTTTTACTTCAAAATATCACCAATATTATAGGTGAAAAAAGCCCTTTCAACGCCGTTCCATCGGCAAGTAAAATGTTAAACAAAATCCTCAATTGTTAAACAACACTCGAACACATTGCCTCAATATGGTGATATACGCACATTTTCCTCCCGAGAAAAATTCATTTACATCGCGATGTAGATATATTTTCCTCGTGATGAAACCCGGGTTTCATCACGAGGAAACCCTATCATCACCGTCACGACACCTAGGTTTGCTCCGCTGAAGACCTGGGAAGAAATTTCGAGAAAAATATCATCACTGATTATCAAATTTTTAGTCCAACAACTCGTCTACACTTCAATATCTACCCATCTGTGTAAAAAAATGGAGAAATAAGCGATTCTCCGTGTTAAACCAGCCACTGTTAATATATCGAAGTTTTAGCATTATTCTTAACGGAAAAACTACGTTTCTTCAAAACTAGTTCGAAAAACTACGTTGCAGATAATTTGTCGAATTTTGTTAGAGACGAGTTCAGAACCCGAAATTTTGGAAAGTTGCCTTAACCACCGTTTTCAGCAACAGCTTATCAACAAAAAAAACGCTACGTTCAATCCACTTTTTCACCCCTCGAAAGAAAAATAATCAAAAACACGCAAGACTGCAAAAAAACGCACTGTAAATCAAGAACAAGAGCTAGTGTTCGAAGAAAATTAAACGTTTGGCTCCTACAAAAGAAAAAAGGCATACAACTCTGCAGCACACTGCAATACACTGCCCTCTACCCTATCAAGCCATGAAGTTCTTTCATTTTATTGTTCCAAAATTCAACAAAATAACGTATATTTGCAATAAGATTGTGAATAAAAACAGTTGAGCAAAAACTTTTTTATTGCACACATTGTTAAGTTTTTAAACAGTAAAATAGATACTATTATGTCATTACTATCGATACGAAATTTGCACGCCTCCATAGGCGATAAAGAAATACTAAAAGGAGTAAATTTGGAAATCAACAAAGGCGAAGTACACTCTATAATGGGCCCCAACGGTAACGGAAAAAGCACCTTAGCGGCAGTAATAGCCGGCAACAGCAAGTTCACCGTCACCCAAGGCGAAGTCATCTTCAAAGGAAAAAACCTATTGGATATGCCTATCGACGTACGAGCAGCCGAAGGGATATTCCTTGGTTTTCAATACCCTGTGGAAATACCCGGAGTAAGCATTTCCAATTTTATGCGTACTGCTATCAACGAACAACGTAAATACAGAGGCCTAGACCCACTTTCGGCTAGCGAGTTTTTAAAACTTATGGAAGAAAAGAAAAAAGTGGTAGAAATGACCGCAAAGTTGGCCAACAGAAGCGTAAACGAAGGTTTTTCGGGTGGTGAAAAGAAGAAAAACGAAATCTTCCAAATGGCTATGCTCGACCCAATTATGTCGTTCTTGGATGAAACTGACTCGGGACTAGACATTGACGCACTACGCATTGTCGCCAACGGCGTAAACAAGCTTCGTAGCAGCGAAAACGCAATAGTGGTAATTACTCACTACCAACGCTTGCTAGATTACATAGTACCCGATTTTGTTCACGTGCTTTACGAAGGAAAGATTGTAAAATCCGGAACAAAAGAACTTGCTCTTGAGCTTGAAAGCAAGGGTTATGAATGGATAAGAGAAGAGTTGGAAAGCAAACAAAAATAATAAAGCTATGGAAAACACTTTAAACTACATAGACTCGGCACTTCAAAATCCGAGTTGCATAACTCATATAAAAGAGCAGCAAGAAACGGCTTGCAACTACTTGAAAGAGCATGGCTTCTCATTTGGGAAAAACGAGGTGTGGCGTGGCGTTGATTTTTCGTCGTTCTTGAACGACAATTTGCAAACACCTATTGTCAACGACTCTTACAACAACGAATTTAAGTGCAACATTCCCAACCTCGACACCGATCGCTTGACGCTTTTCAACGGATATATTTCGGTGTCCAACAACCTGATCGAAAACAAACAAGGGATTATAATGGGTAGCATAAAAGCTGCTTTATCCAAATATCCCGAATTGGTGAAGAAATATTTTGGCAGTTGCTACAAAAACGAAAACAGCTTTTTGGCTTGCAACACAGCTTTGTTCTCCGACGGCTTTTTCATTTACATCCCCGACAATGTATTTATCGACAAACCTATACAGATACTAGATGTAATAAAGTCGCAAACGCCACTGTTCCTACAAACTAGGAACCTAATATATGTAGGAAAAAACAGCCGAGTGACTCTCATACACTGCGACGACTCCTACAACGAAAACCGCAGCTTTTCCAACAACGTCACCGAAATATTCATAGACGAAGACGCTCATGTAGAGCACTATAAAATGCAGAATATGAATAATAATTCGGGACTTATAAACCACAACTACATAGCTATGCAACGCGGTGCATCGCTACTATCCAACTCCATTTCGCTAAACGGCGGCAACATACGCAACCACAACGAAGTGAGAATGCTTGGCGAACACTGCGAAACTCAAATGCACGGTCTTTACCTAATGGATAAAGAACAACGTATAGACAACTACGTATACGTGGAACATGCGTTCCCTAACTGCACAAGCAACGAACTATTCAAAGGGATTTTGGACGACAGCTCTCGTGCTGCTTTCAACGGTCATGTGCTTGTATGTGAACACGCTTCTAAAACCGACGCTGTTCAGTCAAACAAGAACATACTTCTTACCGACAAAGCTATCGTCGACTCTAAGCCGTTCCTAGAAATATATAACGACGATGTAAAATGTTCGCACGGCTCCACCATCGGACAGCTGGACGAAACAGCATTGTTCTACATACGCTCTAGAGGCATAAGCGAACGCACTGCTAAAACACTGCTTATGTATGCTTTCTGCGATGAGGTGATACAAAAAATAGAAATAAAAGCCCTCGCTGACCGCCTTTCGGATATGGTAAAAAAACGCTTACATGGCGAGCTTACAGTGTGCGACGAATGTGCATTGCACTGCTCCGTGCCTGAATGCAAATTTGAAATAGACATAACAAAAGTGTAAACACCCAAGCTGTTTTTATGATTAAGAACATAATATTTGACCTTTGCGGACCTATTATAACTATCGACTTGAACTTGCTAAACAACAAGCTGTTTGAGTATGGAGTAAAAGACATTGACAACCCTTACAAAAAGCTCTACAAAGAAGGAGTAACTAAGGAGTTTGAAAAGAATCTTATTTCGCCCGAAGAGTTTTGCGATAAGGTCCGCAAAGTGTTGAACACTCCTCTTACGGATGTTCAAATTATCAGTGCATGGAACACCCTAATAACCGATGCACCCAAAGAACACGCTACGCTACTAAAGAGACTTTCAAAGAAATACAATCTCTTCCTATTAAGCAATAGCGACGTTATAAACGCTCAGTTTTTCAGAAAATACGTAGACACAGAACTTGGTAGCGAGTTATTTGCCTCCACTTTTAAAAGAGTATTCTTTTCCTGCGACCTAAAACTTCGCAAGCCTGAACCAGCTGTATTTCAAACCATACTAGTGAAAGAAAAGCTAAAAGCAAGCGAAACACTCCTCATCGACGACTGTAAGAAACACACCGAAGGAGCTACATTTGCGGGTTTGAATACCATCTGGCTACAAAAAGGCACCGACATTTCGGAGCTTTTCGACTCTAAGGGCAACATTATTTACACTGCCACATCACCTTTAATGTGAGGATGAGGGTCGTAATTTTCTAGCTTAAAGTCGGAATAATCAAAGTCAAAGATATTAGTTATTTCGGGGTTCAGCTTCATAATGGGCAATGAACGAGGAGTGCGAGAGAGCTGTAGATTCACCTGTTCAAAGTGATTACTATATATATGAGCATCGCCCAAAGTGTGTATAAACTCACCATATTGCAACCCACATACTTGTGCCACCATCATTGTAAACAAAGCGTATGAAGCAATATTAAACGGAACACCTAAGAATATATCTGCCGAACGCTGATACAACTGACAAGAAAGCTTACCATTGGAAACATAAAACTGAAACAATATATGGCATGGAGGCAGAGCCATTTTATCTATCTCGCCGACATTCCATGCACAAACAAGCAATCTCCTCGAATCGGGATTGCTTTTTATTTGGTCTATAAGTTGAGTTATTTGGTCTATAGAAGAGCCATCGGAAGTGGCCCAGCTTCGCCATTGCTTTCCATACACCGGCCCTAAATTTCCTTCAGCATCAGCCCATTCGTCCCATATTGTAACCTTGTTGTCATGCAAGTATTTAATATTT
This sequence comes from Bacteroidales bacterium, assembly GCA_017560705.1. Lineage (GTDB taxonomy): Bacteria > Bacteroidota > Bacteroidia > Bacteroidales > P3 > HGM05376. Next base: position 10,267 of record JAFZEK010000151.1, read on the forward strand.
GTATCTCCTTTCAAAAACCACAATAATTCATATATTATTGAGCGTAAATGTAGCTTTTTGGTAGTTAGCAATGGAAAACCTTCGTTCAAATCAAAACGCATTTGATA
>JAFZEK010000020.1 GCA_017560705.1 Bacteroidales bacterium
CATTTCTTAGTCTTATAAAAGATTTTTATCTCTTGATCTTGAAAATCGTATGCATGGTTTTCCAATATTCCCGTAGTTACAAACCATCTACTATCATCCATTGAAATTCCATAACCTTTGGATATCTTTTCTACATAGTACGACACCTCATCGTCGCTAAAAGGCTGTTCTGAAATGTAAATAGCATTCAATTCCCTATTTATCATCTTTTGCGACAGCTTAGACAATATAAAATCAGAAGAGTGCATCCAACCCTTTACAGCTGAAATAATATCATAATCATCCAACAAAGCAAACTGTTCTAGCACCTCACTATTAGACTTGAAATCAGAAAGGTCATAATTATTACGCAAAAACAATTTCAATGAATCAGAACAAGGCAAGTCCATTCCACTTTGCAACAAACATCTAGCCCTATTTAGAACTGAAATAAGTATAGCATCGGCTGAAACTACAGTTTTGTGCAAATAAACTTGCCAATACATCAGCCTGCGAGATATTATAAACTTCTCTATGGAATATATCCCTTTTTCATCCACTACCAAATTATCTTCGTGAACATTGAGCATATTGATAATACGCTCCGTACCTATGATACCTTCGGACACTCCTGTAAAAAAACTATCTCGACTTAGATAATCCAATCTATCCATATCCAATTGGCTAGACACCAATTGATGCAAAAAATGCTTATGATATGAGTTCTCAAATATTGCGATAGCATTATCCAATGCCCCACCAAACTCCTCATTCAGCTTGTGCATAAAAATCTTAGATATATCTTCATGGCATACATCATTAATAATAGTATGCTCCAAAGAATGAGAGAAAGGTCCATGTCCTATGTCGTGTAGCATTATAGCTACCTTTACGGATTGAGCCTCTTCGTCGGTGATATCCACGTTTTTAGTTCGCAAAACATCTATAGCCAACCCCATAAGGTAAGTAGCACCTAGGGTGTGGCTAAATCGAGTATGCACAGCACCTGGATACACAAAATGAGAAAGTCCCAATTGCATAATACGATGCAAACGCTGAAAATATCTATGAGTCATTATGTCATATAATATATCGCTATCCAGCGTCATAAACCCATACACTGGGTCGTTGATGATTTTTCTCTTATTTATTTGCATATCTCTTTCTGTTCTTTCATAAAACTTCTAGCTGACAAGCAGTGCCCTATACAATAGCATTTATTTCAATATCACTGCTAAAAAAACAGCATCGCTAGTTCCGATGTTTTTAATACCATGTTTATCGCCATTTCCAGTAAACACAACATCACCAACACCCAACACCACTTCTTGTTCATTATCCACTACCGACACTTCTCCTTCTAATATATAGTATATTTCTGCCTCAGGATTGTGAGAGTGTACTTTTATACTACTACCTACAGGTAATATTATACGATTACACATCAACACCTTGTCCAACATCTCTTGTGGAGTAAGTATCACTTCTTTGGCTATTTTACCTTCTATATTCCCAGTGTTTTCAACCACTATGGTTTCCATGTCTTTTTTATACTTTACCATATCTTTTTCGCTTTATATTAGATTGCAAATATACGATTTTTTTTCCATTCCCATCACCATTTGAAAAAATATTTTCATCATACGAGAAAATACTCTAAAGAATTAAGGATAAAGAATTAAAAATGAGTACAACAACTCTATATTATTTCCTCAAGCAAAGAACATCCTAGAATAAATTTTGGAAAGAAAATATATTCTTCCTCAATAGAAAATTACCAATCTATCTACACTATTATATATAATAAAGCGAAGGAACCGAAATTCCTACTCTTTAAATAAATATATTGTATATTATCTAGTTTCTACTATTTCAAGAAGCTCAACAACATACCGGCTGCAACAGCACTACCAACCACACCTGCTACGTTTGGTCCCATAGCATGCATCATTAAGTAGTTAGTTTTGTCGTATTCCAAACCTACAGAGTTTGATACACGAGCAGCATCAGGCACTGCACTTACTCCGGAGTTACCG
>JAFZEK010000152.1 GCA_017560705.1 Bacteroidales bacterium
TGGAAAACAGCTAAAGACCACGGATTTTTGGATATTGCTCCTTTTGACTTGCTCGACGACACAGCTGAAATAAAAATACCGGTGCAAGACACTACACACATAAAATATAACATTGTGGGCAAAAACATAGAAAACTATGATTATATGATAAATCTAGCTCATTTCAAGGGTCATACAATGGGCGGTTTTGGTGGAGTGCTTAAAAATCAAAGTATTGGTTTTGCTTCAAGCAATGGAAAAACTTATATCCACACTGCAGGTATAAGCGAAGAAAGAGATTCGATATGGAGTTATTTGAAAGTGGTAGAGCAAGATGCATTTTTGGAATCTATGGCTGCTGCTGCTCAATCTATCCATGAATACTTTAAAGGTAAGGTTATTTACATAAATGTGATGAACAACTTATCGATAGACTGCGATTGTAGTGCTCATCCGGCAGACCCAGAAATGAAGGATGTGGGTATTCTTGTGTCGTTGGACCCTGTAGCCCTAGACCAAGCTTGTGTAGATTTGATATTTCAATATCCATCCACCGAAGATGATAATGCTCAAACATTAGTGGATAGAATAAAAGAAAAACACGGAACTCATATAATTGATTATGCTGAAAAGCTTGGCTTAGGTTCTAAAGATTATGAATTGAAAGTCATTGACTAATACATAAAAAATTATAAACTAGCCTTTTAGGGGATGAAGGAGGAACATACAATAAAAACAAACTTTTAGTACTATTTGAGTGTGTTCTTCCTTTTTCTATATATTATTATATTATGAAGAAAATAGTAGTTTTATTAACAATGCTGTGTATTATTTCCCAAGTCATTATTGCACAAACTGTAGATGCTACAAGAGTGCAAGTTGCCGTAAACCAGCAGATGAAAGATTACCCACTCACTAGGTTGCAAGATATATATAAAAATTTCTTTCAGGATATTTTAGGTCCGGGACATTTATTGTCGAACACCACAGCAGCCAAAGAATATCTGGAACAAGAGCTAGAGGACTACTCTGGCACTGAGCCTTATCACAAGAGGTACTACGAAGCCATAGGATATTCTCATAACTATTATAGAGTAAATCTAGCCGTAGTGTGGGATGGATTGGTAAGCAAGGAAGAGCTGTTTGCTGCTTTTTTTGAGAGTGCCCAAAGCATAACACCAGATATAGTGGAAAAATGGAGAAAAGAATGGATAGAGGTGGAAGCGATAATTAATAATATGAACTTAGGTATCACACATTATGATGAGGACAAAACGGCTATAGACACAATGCTATACAACGGGAAATATATGATGAGACACAGCAAAACCTATAACGATAATTATCATCCACATTATAGAATAATCGAGAAAAAGATATTCCATGAAAAAATATTGCCACTCATTAAAGAATGAAGATATGTTCCTCCACTAGACGCTGTTGGGGGTAGAAAGTAGAGAGAGTGTATAGAGAGTAAAGGAAAACCGAAGCTTTGATCAATTAGTAGTTAGTAATTGGCTGCCGCTTGACTGGCAGTTGGCTATTGGCTGTTAGCCGTCTATCGCTCTACTTGTTGTCTCGTTGTCTGTTGTCTAGGCGAAGCCGTCATTACTCACAATCTTTATTAATTACTCTTTAAATTTGTGGTCTTTCGTCTTTAGTCGGCGAAGCCTTTTGCGAAGCAGTCTGTTGTCCGTAGTCCGTTGTTTGTAGTCTGCACACAACCTTGAACTATGAAAAATAGCCGTCATATAAAAAATGATTTGCATATCTCGGAAAAAAATCGTAAGTTTGCAAATTGATTTAGAGCATAAGTTTAGAAATGGGAGACGAAAAAACAGGACATATAGAGCAAATAGAGATAACACCAAACTTTATTGATATAGACAAAGTTATATCAAGTAAAAGTCCATCATTGCAAAAGAAATTACCTCGTTTTGTTATAAAATGGTTGAAGAAATTATTGCACGTGGACGAGATAAATTATTATGTTTACAAGTTTAGAGACAAGTTTGGTGCGGATTTTACGCAGGCTGTATTAGGGGAAGCACTATCGGTGAACATAGAGGTAGTGAACCCTGAAAATATACCTACAGGCATTAATCCACTGTTAGTTGCTAACCATCCACTAGGAGGAGTAGACGGGATGGCACTCATTAATGAGATAGGGAAAGTAAGAAAAGATATTCTATTTCCAGTCAACGATTTTTTATTGTATCTTCCAGGGTTGAGAAATAATTTTATACCGATCAATAAAGTAGGTAGGAATTCCCAAAACCTAAATGCTTTAGAGATTGCTTTCAGCGAAAATAATGCTTTGTTGTATTTTCCGGCGGGCTTGTGTTCACGCAAAAACCATGGAGAAATAAAAGACTTGGAATGGAAAAAGTCGTTTGTGAAGAAAGCTATTCAATATAAGCGAGATATAACTCCAGTATATGTGGATGCAAAAAACACTAACAGATTTTATCGTATAGCCAATATTCGTAAGAAATTAGGCATAAAATTTGGTTTTGAAATGATACTCTTACCCGATGAGATGTTCAAACAAAAGGGTAAAAAGATACGTTTAGTGTTTGGTAAACCAATATCATACACAGCCCTAGATAGTAGCAAGAGTGCAGCAGAATGGGCAAGCATAATAAAAGAACACGTATACAAATTGGATAAAAATCCCAATTTAGAATTTAAAAACTAGGACAAAACTATGGATTTAAGCTACATAATACCCCCAGTAGATAGGGAACTAATAAAGAAAGAACTTACTAGCCAAATATTCTTGAGAAAAACAAATTTTGGCAACAGAGAGATATATGTGACTACAGCCCAAACCTCGCCAAACATTATGCGAGAAATAGGTCGACTACGTGAGCTTAGTTTTGCTATGGAAGGTGGTGGCACAGGTAAAGAGGTGGACATTGATGAGTTCGACACAGCACCAGAGCCCTACTGCTACAAGCAATTATTCGTATGGAGCCCTGAAGATGAAGAAATTGTAGGTGGATATCGTTTTATCCACGGCTCAGATATAATAAGAAGAGATGATGGCACACTAACAAGTGCTACAGCAGAACTATTCCATTTTACCGATGAATTTATCAATAACTATATGCCCCACATGGTGGAACTAGGACGTTCTTTTGTGCAACCGATGTTTCAACCTACCACTAATTTCCGCAAGGGTATGTATTCTTTAGACAACCTTTGGGACGGATTGGGGGCTATAGCCATCGAAATTCCTAGTATGAAATATTTCTTTGGCAAAATAACTATGTACCCACACATGAATCAAAAAGCCAAAGATTATATATTATACTTCTACCAAAAGCATTTCCCCGACAGAGAAGGCTTAGTGTTCCCCTTTGAACCTATGAAAATAAAATCAGACTACAACGAGTTAGTATCTCTTTTTAATGGCAGAAACTATAAAGAAGATTATCAGATACTAGTACGTACAGTAAGAGATTTGGGATCGGCGGTACCACCACTAGTGAATGCTTATATGAACCTCTCGTCGACAATGATGTCGTTTGGCACAGCAATAAATCATCATTTTGGAGAAGTAGACGAAACTGGTATACTTATAACACTGAAAGATATATTCCCTGCAAAAATGGAACGTCACCTTGAGTCGTATAAGACCAAAAATGGCTTGTTCAAACGATTACAATTCTTTGCAGTAAACAAAGAGCGAAGAAAAAATACAACAGCAGAAAAATCAGTTAGAGAAGGCCGAGGTTTGTTTGGACGAAAAACAAGAAACAATTAACCA
>JAFZEK010000153.1 GCA_017560705.1 Bacteroidales bacterium
CTGTAGAAGTAACGCCCGAAGAAGCCGAAAAGAATAATGCTAGACTACGCTATGAAGATAGCTTACGTAATGCCTATACTAGCACATTCCCCAAGAAAGAAGATGTGAAAGATGTTGTAAATAAAAATCTTACCGCCGAACAATTGTGGGAATTTGTGCATAAAAGCGAAGGAAACTACGCAGAGATGATTGGCTTTTTGCAAAACGAAAAGATGATGGTTGTAAATGAAAATTTCCCTCTTTACGACTTTTTGAAATCTTTGTCGGATAAGGATTTGAGGGACTGCGAAGCTAGCACATTGTTGCAATTTGCAGTAGAATACAATCCTCAAAGCACTTATACTATTGATGTGTATAAGAAAGGTATATTGCCAGCACGTATATCTAACGAACTTCTACGTCCGTATCATAATTATTTGAAGGAAAATTTGGTAATAGAAGATGCCGATGCTCAAAAGGTTATCAATTGGATAGCAGAAAACATCACCATCAATGATGATGAGAACTATTACAACTGTCCCATCTCGCCAAAAGGAGTTTTTGACCTTCGCCACTCCGACAAGCATTCTGCCAATATATTCTTTGTAGCTGCATGTCGTAGTTTGGATATTCCTGCTTATTTGGATAATGCTACCAATCAGCTGTTTGCTTACAATGAAGGCGTTTGGAAAAACTATTCGTTAGAAGAAGATAAGCCTAAAACAGAGACCGGAAAATTGTTGTTAGAATACAATGGAGGCGGAGAAATAAAGCCACAATATTGGATACATTATACTTTGGCTAAGTATGAAATGGGCGACTTTGTGACCTTTGATTTTGAGAATGACCCTCGTACTCAGTTGTTTCCTGTTAGTTTGGATTTGGAACCAGGCTACTATATGTTGTCTTCGGGCAATCGTTACAGCGACGGAACGACATTGAGCAAACTAGTGTTTTTCAATATAAAAGCTGGCGAAACTACAAAACAAGCATTGGAATTAAGAACTTTAGTGCCGCGTAAAGAAAACTACGGAAAAATAGATTTGAGTACGCAAGCTCCTTGGAACACAGATGCTACTTTGGCTTCCGAAGTGAAAGATAAGGATTTTGTATTGGCCTTCATTGATCCCAATAGGGAACCTACTCGCCATCTTTTCAATGATATAGAAATAATAAAATCTCAGTTTGAAAAGTGGAATGGCAAGATGGTATTCATTGTTCCTGAAAAGAAAATCACCGACGATTTTGACACAGAAAAGCTGATGAAAAAACTTCCAAAGAATGCTACACTGTGGATTGATAAGAACTCCGATTGGATGAATATGTTCCTAAAAACTACTGATACTTATTTCAGAAGCAATTATCCTTTGGTGTTCATTATTAATAGCAAAGGTGAACTTACGTTCAAAACCGAAGGTTATAGAATAGGAACAGGTGAGCTTATTTTCAAAAGCTTAGAACGATAATTTCTCAATAATACGCTAATATGTATAGAGGCAATTTCTAAAAATTCCACGTTCTAAGAAATATTATCATGAAATAAAAGAACTTTTGCGTGCTTTACGTTTTTTCTTGAAATCTTTCTATTTCTTTTGGGGGCGCATAGCCCGCTATGATGGGTCAAAAGAACGTAGAAATTTTCACAAGAACGTTGCGATTAAGCGAGTAAAGAGCAATGCCTAAGCATTAGCTCTTTCGAGCGATAGCAACATCGACGAAGTCAGTATTCCGTAAATCACTTGCAAAGCAATTTTTAGAAATAGCC
>JAFZEK010000154.1 GCA_017560705.1 Bacteroidales bacterium
CCAATCCGGAGTTGGTAGCGTTCCCTATAACCTCGTTGGGTGCTGTGGGTGCTGCTTTGGGTCTTATACCACGTTTTATCCAAGAAGGTCTTATCGACAACAACGCTATAGCAGTATTTACTGCCATGGGTATGTGCTGGAGCGGATTCCTTAGCACTCATACTGCAATGTTGGATTCCATGGGCTACCGCAACCTTACATCCAAAGCTATCTTATCGCACTTCATCGGCGGATTAGTGGCAGGTATTGTTGCACACTGGTCCTACGTGGCCATAGCTGCTATTTGTGGATTATAATAAAAAGAGAACGAAAACAATGGAAGAAGCTCAAATTATAGATATAATTATATACGTATTGGCTGCGGGTCTTACAGCCTCCATCTTCCGCTATTGGAAAGCCAACGGCACTGCACTGTCCGTAATTAAAAGAACGTTGCTTATTATGGCAGCAGTGTTTGTGGTTCTTATTGTAGCGTTGCTAGGCATAGTAAGCAGCAGCTCGGGTGTGCCTTTGTCCGAAACGGAAAACATTTTTGCCGTTTTGATCAGGGCAATGTCGCTCCCTTATTTTTCTTTTTTCTACTTCATGTTCTTCATTGGCATAGTGTATCTGCTCAGAGAAAGACGAAGAAAAAAGCTAGATAAAAAAACAAAATCCAAGAAATAATTAATTTGCCTTGAAAGCATAATTTAGTTCTACTTTCTTTTGAAAGCCACGTGCCGATAAAAGCACCGCAACCCTCACAAAGAAAGTAGAACTTTTTTTTATTCTTCTATCTTTTCAAAGACATTGACACTGCGATTAATGTTGTATATGGTTATGCATTGCCCCGTTTTGCACGGCGACGAAAAGAAGATAGAGCTTTTATCCACCCGATGAAATCCGCCGAAGCGTCTTTCATCGGATGAAAATAGGAGTCGGTATCGTCCGGGTTCAGTCACCGGAACATTATATCCTGGCATCGACAGCAATGAGTGCCAGTTGAAAACAGCTATGCAACCGCCACGCTGAAAAGCTATAGTTTTGTGTTCTTCGTCGCAAAGAAGCAGATGAGCAAAATTCTGTTTCAGTATTTCTTTGTCCTTGGCTAGAGCTATTATTTCTTTGTCGAAATGCAGCAGAAAGGAGTATCTAAGGTTATCGTTTTTCATCAGCGACCACTGTCGGCGAGCGTATTTATAGCTCCAATTGTTTTCTTTTCGAGGAAAATCTATCCACTCTGGATGCCCAAATTCGTTGCCCATAAAGTTGAGATACGCCTGTCCGCCAAGCATAAGAGTAAACAGCCGTATAAGCTTATGCAGCGATATTCCACGGTCTATGACTATGCTAGGAGTGTCTTTATCCATGGAATGGTACATTTCTTTGTCCATAAGTCGGAACGCAATAGTTTTGTCGCCTACAATAGCTTGGTCGTGACTTTCGCAATAAGCCACGGTCTTTACGTTCCATATTCTGTCGTTCATCACCTTCCAAAGGTTGTGCATGTTCCATTCTTCATCTTTTTGCTCTTTCAGCAGCTTAATCCAGTAGTCCGGTATCGCCATCGCCATTCTGTAGTCGAATCCCATACCTCCGTCGGCTATAGGCCTTGCCAGTCCCGGCATTCCGCTCACCTCTTCGGCTATGGTTATAGCATTGGTGCTAATGCCGTGTACCAAAGTGTTGGCAAGCATTAGATAGGTTATAGCATCGTTGTTTACATCTTTGCCGAAGTAGTTTTCCAGAGTGCCGAAGTAGTCGATGTAGCCATGATGCTTGTATAGCATAGATGTTACGCCGTCGAATCGGAACCCATCGATGTGGTATTCTTCCATCCAATAGCGTAAATTGGAAAGTAGAAATTGCTGCACTTGCAGCTTACCGTAGTCGAATAGTTTGGTGTTCCAATACGGATGAACGCCGGCAGGCCCTTCAATGTCATACAACCCCTCTTCGCCATCAAGTTCGTTAAGTCCTTCCAAAGTGTTGTTGGCAAAATGAGAATGAACGACATCCATTATCACATATATCCCGTTGAGGTGAGCAGTCTTTATCATCTGCTTCAGCTCGTGGGGAGTGCCAAACCTCGATGATGGTGCAAAGAAGTTGCTAACTTGGTAGCCGAAACTTCCATAATAGGGATGTTCCGCAATGGCCATAATCTGCACCGCATTATATCCAAGACTTTTAATGTGAGGGATAACGAGAGTTTCAAACTCACGATACGAACCCACACCCTCATATTCCTGAGCCATTCCAATATGACATTCGTAGATAAACAGTTCACCGGCATCTATTTTCAGATGAGGGTCACCGTCCCAGTCAAATGGCGTTTCGGGGTCCCACACCACGGCAGTAAAAGATTTTGTTATTGGGTCTTGCACAGCATAGGTAGTATAAGCAGGCAAGTGCTGACACCATCCCTTGGCAGACTTTATATTGAGCAGCACATTCTCGTTGTGCAACACACGCTTATTATTGTCGGCATCATCCGGCAGGAAAATCTCCCATACACCGTTGTCTTTTCGAGTAAGAGGATATTGGCATGGCTCCCAACTATTAAACGAACCAAAAAGATACACCTCTTTGGCACGTGGAAGCCAATCTCTAAAATACCATCCTCTTTTCATAGCATCGTAGTGAAAACCCATTTCGTTGTGCATACCGGCAAAAGAGTATACGCTACCATAGTCCTTAACTATAGCCTCGTAGTGATTAAGAAAACGAGAGTAGCGTTCTTCTATTACGAATTTAGCAGGCTCTAACCATTTATCATCCTCTGTAAGTTTCATTTGTTGTTATTTTCATTCATAATATTATCAATCTATCTAAAACATAATAAATCTACAAATGGTTGAAAAAAAACTTACAAGACAAAAACAACGAACCTTTGAAATATAACTACCATAGCACAAATTATAATCTTATGTTTAGGCACTATTTTTTCCTTTCATATATCGGAAATAATTATTATCTTTGCATTTCAAAAATCTCCAAATCTATGACAAAAAAAATACCATATAAACACTGTCTAAAAAATTACATCACTATTGGAACATTTGTAGCAACAGTGATCTTTATATTGTCGTACATCTTGATAATAGCGTTCAAAAATCCTTTAGCTAATGATATTATTACTACAGAGTTTATTCTATATTTTCTTATTATGATAGGGTATTGGATATACTGCACAGTCAAACTACTATTATCAAAGACGGAAACAATAAAGAACATCGGTCGGTCTTTTTTATTTGGAATGATCCTCTTCTTTGCATGCCCCATATTTCTACAACAAGGATTATTGACGACACCAGGAACATGTCTTATTATAGGTAATACAATTGCTTGGAGTGTATATTACATAATTAAAAAAGACCAAAATTTTCTATTGCTAATTTGTGGTTTTTTGGTCATTTTATTAACCGTTCCTTATTGCAGTATACTGTGGGATTAAATTACAGACAATTCAAAAAAAAGACACATAATGAAATTTATTTTTTTAATAGTAGTAACTTGCTGTTTTAATGTATATGCCCAACATGGTTCATGTTTCTTCTTATCAACAAATTCTCATATAAATATTTTTGATTCCGAAGATAGTAAAAATGTTTTCGCTATGGTAAAACAAGATTCATTGAAGGAGAATTATTATTCGGCAGAAATATTGGACTTATCATTAAAAAGATACAAAGTAAGGATAATGAGTGCAACACCTTCTACAAATTCAAATGCATTTATTGAAGGTTGGGTAGATAAAAGTATATGTCATATATGGTTGTGGGAAATGCTTCCTACTGATAATATTTATATTTTTGAAACGCCATCACTTGATAGTGATTATCAAGATGTAAGTTTAGATAATTATCATAATATTGCACTTCCAATTTTAGATATCAAAAATGGATGGTACTATATTACATTAATAAATGGTGAAAAATCAATATCCGGATGGACTAAAAATGTATGTACAAACGTATGGGGCTCTTGTGAACATGGAAATCCATATTCTAATACACCTTAATATTTACGGCGAACAAAGGTACTTTTACAAAAAAAGTTTACTGCAATACACACATCAGTTGTGCTATAAGGCAACTTCTAAAAATTATGAGGGCTAAATTTATTCCACTATAAGACATTTTTATAAGTAGCAAGTCTTCATTCAAAAAAAAAGTGTACCTTTGTTTATCTGTCTAAAAACACAATAAATCTACAAATTGTTGAGAACGAATAAAAAAATCATGGATTTGGATAATTCATATAAGTATTATCGGTTAGAAAATGGCATAGGAGTAGTATTCAAACGCAACCATTCCATAGTGGCACATAGTGGAGTGTTCATAAATGTGGGCTCTCGCGACGAAGAAAAAGACGAGGAAGGCATAGCACATTTTATCGAACATGCAATCTTTAAAGGCACAGAACACCGCAAACCATATCATATACTAAACAGAAGAGACGGCGTTGGCGGCGAACTTAATGCCTATACCACTAAGGAAGAGACATGCGTTTACGCCTCGGCTCTGTGTCAGCACTTGGAACGCTGTTTAGAGCTCTTTGCCGACATTTTGTTTCATTCCACTTTCCCCGACAAGGAATTGGCCAAAGAAAAAGATGTGGTTTTGGACGAGATAAACTCCTACAAAGACGTGCCATCGGAACTTATCTTCGACGAATTTGAAGAGATGTTTTTTGATGGACATTCGTTGGCTCATAATATATTAGGGTCGCCAAAGAACATACGAAAATTTTCTGCCGAAAAGATTAGAAACTTTATGACCCGAAACTATACTACCGACAGAATGGTCATATCGGTAGTAGGCAATGTGGACTTCGATAAAGTGATACGATTATGCAAGAAATATTTTGAGCAATTTCCGTCGTCCAAGTCCAGTGCTGTTCGTCTCTCGCCAGAGAAATGTGTGGTCTTCGACAAGACTCTGAATAAGCACATACATCAGGTTCATGTGCTAATAGGCTGCCGAACATATAACACCTATAGCGACAACAAGGTGGCGTTCACCTTGCTGAATAATCTTTTAGGAGGTCCGGCATTGAACTCACGACTAAATATAGCAATACGCGAAAAGTATGGCTTGTGCTATAACATAGAGTCGCAGTACAATGCTTTCAGCGACGTAGGGCTGTTCTATGTGTATGCTGCTATGGATGCCGATTTCAAAGACAGAATTGTAGATTTAGTGTTTCAAGAAATAAGAAAGATAAAAGATGTAGGCATAACAGAGTCGCAGCTTAAAGCGGCAAAGCAGCAACTCATGGCACAAATAGCTATAAGCACCGAGTCGCCACTGAATGAGATGCAAGCCATGGGCAAAAGTTTTCTAAACTTTGGCCGTGTAGACTCTATAGACGAAATAAACGATGATATACAAAAGATAGATTGCAACCTCTTAAAACATATAGCTAATGAGATATTCAAAGAGGACAATTTCATCAAATTGCTATATTATTAAAAAATATCAATGTAGTGAAAGGAAAGCACGCCATTTTGCGTGCGAGAAAAAAAAGATATTGAATGCAAAAACAACTTGAAATACAAGATTTATGTGTCGATTTTTGGCATGATGGAGAGTATCATTCTGTGATAAGAAACGTGTCGTACACAGTGGATCGCGGCAAAACACTAGGCATAGTAGGCGAATCGGGTTCGGGGAAATCCGTAAGCTCCATGTCGGTTATGCAACTACTGCCACCGCCACCCAAGCGGAAAAGCACAGGGCATATATGGTTCTACATGCCCGACGGTTCGAAGGTAGACTTATTATCATTGTCTGAAAAAGAAATAATGTCGTATCGAGGCAAACATATATCTATGATATTTCAAGAGCCTATGACATCGCTGAACCCTGTCCACACCTGCGGCAAACAAGTAATGGAAGCTTTGAAAACACATGAATCTATGACGGAGGCGGAGGCATACGACAAAGCGTTGGCATTGTTTGAAGAAGTGAAGCTCCCCCGACCCGACAAGATAATGAATAGCTATCCACACGAAGTGTCGGGCGGACAAAAACAAAGGGTAATGATAGCTATGGCGTTGGCATGCAAACCGTCGTTGCTCATTGCCGACGAACCTACTACAGCACTAGATGTAACCATACAAAAAGGCATCCTCGATTTGCTAAAGAAAATGCAGCAAAAATACGGGATGACTATCATCTTTATAAGCCACGA
>JAFZEK010000155.1 GCA_017560705.1 Bacteroidales bacterium
AACCATTCATATTATAAGTATCATTCATTGTTGGATTTCCGTTTAGGTCTACATATTGTGTTGCTACTTGTCCATTGGCAAACAATTTTTCCAACCATTCGTTCGTAGCCACAAATCTACCTTCACCATGAGAGATTGGCACAGAGTAAACATCGCCCAACCCTGCTTTTCTCAACCATGGCGACTTGTTAGACACCACCTTAGTATAAGCCACTTTCGATTGATGACGGCCAATAGTGTTCATTGTAAGAGTTGGCGAATCTGCTGTTTGTGGAAGAATTTCGCCGTATGGCAACAATCCCAACTTAATAAGAGCTTGGAAACCATTACAAATACCTAGCACCAAACCATCTCTCTTGTTCAATAGTTCCATTACAGCTTCCGACACTTTGGGGTTTCTAAGCACCGACGTAATAAACTTACCCGAGCCGTCTGGTTCGTCGCCAGCCGAGAAACCACCAGGCAACATCATTATCTGAGAGTTCTTAATATTATGTGCAAAAGCCTCTACCGATTCTCTAATATCCTCAGCATTCTGATTTCTGAATACTGTAAGTTTCACATCTGCACCAGCACGTTTAAATGCTCTCATGGAGTCGTATTCGCAGTTTGTACCTGGAAATACAGGTATGAACACTTGTGGTTTTGCCACTTTGTGCTTGCACACATAAATATCTTTTGCATCATATAGTTTAGTTTCTATCGATGTTTCAGCAGTATGTAACGTTGTTGGGAACACCTTTTCCAAAGTGTTTTGCCATGCTTCCAACGCTTCATCTACTGATACAGACGCATTCTTGTATACGAACATTCCATCGTCAGTCACACTACCTATCACTTTTGCCTCAAATCCTAAACTATCTACATATTCAGGTTGTACTTCCAACACTATGCTACCATAACTCTTTTGGTACAATTCTTTCTCGCTCAAGCAGTCGCATAAGCAAACGCCAAATTTATTTCCAAATGCCATCTTGCTTACAGCCTCTATTATGCCACCATAGCCCAAAGCATAAGCCGATGCAATTTTTCCATCTACAATAGCTTGGTGCAATGCTTTATATTGTTCCATTACAGATGTGTAGCAAGGATAGTCATATTCATTTTTGGAAATATCCAATCTCACTAGCTTGTTGCCAGCCTTCTTTAATTCTGGAGAAACAACGTTCTTGGAGCTAGCAACATCCAAAGCGAAAGACACCAATGTAGGTGGCACATCTATTTCGTTGAAAGTTCCGGACATACTGTCTTTTCCTCCAATAGCAGGAAGACCTAATCCCATTTGAACATCATAAGCACCAAGCAAAGCTATGAATGGTTCGCCCCAACGATATGGGTCGTTACCTAGCTTCTTAAAGTATTCTTGGAAAGTAAGACGAATCTTAGTAGGGTTGCCACCGGCAGCAACTATCTTAGCCACAGACATTATAACGGCATAGATAGAACCATGGAATGGACTCCAAGATGATAAATAAGGGTCGAAACCATAGCTCATCATAGTTACAGCGTCGGTTTCGCCACCCAAAACAGGCACTTTAGCCACCATTGTTTGGCTAGGTGTCATTTGATATTTTCCGCCGTAAGGCATTACTACTGTGCCAGCTCCAATACTGCTATCGAACATTTCTACCAAGCCCTTTTGAGAGCAAACGTTCAAGTCAGACAATGTTTCCAACCACAACTTCTTGATGTCGGCAGTAGATTTTTCTTCAGCAAAATAATTTTCTTCTTTCTTAGGTAAGCCAACGCTTACATCTATAGATTGATGAGCACCATTGGTGTCAAGGAACGCACGCGATAGATTCACAATCTCTTCGCCTTTCCATTCCAAAACCAAGCGAGGCTCTTTAGTAACCTCTGCCACAATGGTAGCTTCCAAGTTTTCTTCTTTAGCAGCCCTCAAAATAGCTTCCACATCTTTGGGGTCTACTACGATGGCCATACGTTCTTGAGATTCAGATATTGCCAATTCAGTACCATCCAAACCAGCATATTTCTTTGGCACCTTGTCCAAATTTACTCTCAAACCTTCAGCCAATTCACCGATAGCCACACTTACACCGCCAGCACCAAAGTCGTTACATTTCTTTATTAAAGAAGTCACTTCTTCACGGCGGAACATTCTTTGTATCTTACGCTCTGTAGGAGCATTTCCTTTTTGCACCTCAGCACCACAGGAAGTAAGAGATTCCGAAGTGTGCGATTTTGACGAACCCGAAGCACCACCTACACCGTCGCGACCTGTTCTTCCACCCAAAAGTACGATAACATCGCCAGGGTCAGCACTCAAGCGTTTTACGTTTTTGCGTGGAGCAGCACCCACTACAGCACCTATTTCCATACGTTTAGCCACATAATTTGGGTGGTAAACTTCGCTAACCAAGCCAGTTGCCAAACCAATTTGGTTGCCATAAGAGCTATAGCCATGAGCAGCCTCGGTAGTTATCTTTCTTTGAGGCAATTTGCCTTTTATAGTCTTGCTAATGTCGGTACGAGGGTCGGCAGCACCTGTAACACGCATAGCTTGATAAACATACGAACGACCTGAAAGGGGGTCTCTGATGGCACCGCCTAAGCAAGTAGCAGCACCTCCAAAAGGTTCTATTTCAGTAGGGTGGTTGTGAGTTTCGTTCTTGAAACTTATTAACCACTCTTCGGTTTTTCCGTCGATTGTTATAGGAACGATAATACTACAAGCATTAATTTCGTCGGATACTTCTTGGTCATCCAACATTCCGGCCTTCTTTAATCGTTTGGCTGCCAATGTTCCCATATCCATAAGGCTTACAAACTTTTTAGCCTTGGTTTTGCAATGTTCATCGTGGTCGGCAATGTATTTTGCAAAAGCTTTCTCTACGATAGGTTTGTAAAAACCTTCGTCCAATGTAATGTTAGTCAACTCGGTAGAAAAAGTAGTGTGTCTACAGTGATCAGACCAGTAAGTATCTAGCACACGAATTTCGGTAACGGTAGGATTTCTACGTTCTTCGTCTCTAAAATAGTTTTGAATATGAACAAAGTCGTTCAATGTCATAGCCAAGGACATTGAATCATAAAGCTCTTTCAACTTCTTTTCGTCCAAATCCTTAAAACCATCAATAACTTGTACCAATTCAGGTTCTTCGAACTTAGCTTCCAAGGTAGAAGGCTTAATTTCTTCGGCAAGTCTGGAATCTACAGGATTAATACAATGCTTCTTTATCCTTTCCTTTTCGTCGTCGGTAAGAGAAGCAGTTATAACGTATGTTGTTGCAGTTTTTATAATAGGATTTTCCACCTCGTGTAGCAATTTCACACATTGCTCAGCCGAATCAGCACGTTGGTCAAACTGGCCGGGAAGAAATTCTACCGAAAAGCAATAATCATTGTCTTGCTTTGGAAAAACTTCTTCAAAAACCATATCAACAGGAGGTTCTGAAAAAACCGTAATCAATGCTTTTGAGTAGGTTTCGTCAGAAATGTTTTCTATATCATAACGATTCAACACCCTGACATTTTCAATCTTTATGCCCAAATAGTTAGCAATCTCTTCGGCCAACTCTTTTGCTTTTATGGCATAGTCGGATTTTTTTTCTACATAAATGCGCTTTACTCCGTTCATCTTATTCGTAGTTTTTTATATTGCGTGTTCGGCCAAAAAAACATTCTTTTTCGCCCTCCTTTTTAGCACAAAAAACACAGTTTTTCATGCCAAAAAACAGTAGCATGCGAACAATAAACGATATTTTGCTTAGAATTACATACCGCAAACATCATTTAATATTTTGGCTTTTATACACTTACACTTGTTACTTCTTGCAGTTTAATAATCACAAAGATAATGTTTTTTTGGCTTTTTCTGCCGTTTTGTCCCAAAAAAATAAAATATTTCCTCGTATCGTCCTTTCCCAACATTATTTTCGCAACAAACGAAGCCTTCAAAAAACACACTTGGGATAAAATAACCATCATCTCCAAAAAAAACATAAGTTGAGGCAACTTCAAAAATTACTTTGCAGGCAATTTGTGGAATTTTACTATAGAAACGTGCCAACTGCACACCTCAAGCTATATGCTAATACTAAAGAAATAGAAAGATTTCTGCAAAAACACAACACTGCTATTAAGGTAACTTCTAAAAATTGCTTTGCAAGTGATTTGCGTTTTTTTACTAG
>JAFZEK010000156.1 GCA_017560705.1 Bacteroidales bacterium
AAAGCAATTTTTAGAAATTGCCTTATGAAATAAACTCGAAATAATTGTCGGGAGTTATTACTTTGAATTCGGTATTTTGGTAGTTGTCTACAAATGGTTTTGGTATTTTAGTCCTAGCTTTTGTTGTGTTCCATTTGAACTCAAAGGCTTTTAGTTTGCCGTCAATATCTTCTATTAAGTCTATTTCTTGTTGTTGTTGTGTACGCCAGAAGTACATTAGAGCATAATGGTTGAAGTAGGAATTTCGTTTCATTCTTTCGCTTATCATTAGGTTTTCCCAAAGCATACCAATGTCGTTTCGCAAATCTAGAGGTGCAAAATTAGATATCAAAGCATTGCGAATACCATTGTCATAAAAGTAAATCTTTTTTCCGTTCTTTATTTCGCTACGAAGGTTGTTGCTATATGCAGGAAGGCGAAAAATTACAAAACACTTCTCCAATAAGTCGATATAGCTTTCTACAGTACTTTTATCTATGCCGATAATTCTTGAAAGTTCGTTGTATGAGACTTCACTGCCAATTTGCAAAGCCAATGCTCGTACTAGTTTTTGTAACACTTCGGGCTTTTTCATACCTTTGTATTCTAGTAAATCTCTGTACAAATAGTTATTTGCAAGGTTGGTCAAAATTCGTTTGGCATCGTTAGGATTTGTAACGACTTCGGGATAAAGACCATATATCATGCGTTGTTCTAATAATCGTTTTTCTTCGCGTTGCGATGTATGATTGATTAGTTCTAATAGCGAAAGTGGGAATAAATTATATTCGATAAGTCTGCCTGTAGCAGGCTCGTTAATCTCGTTGGAAAGTGCGAACGATGATGAACCTGTGACTAATATTTGTGTAGGTAGTTTGAGGTCTGCAAGCATTTTTAGCGACAAGCCTATGTTTTTAGCACGTTGAGCTTCGTCTATTATCACAATATCATGGTTGCCCACAAGCTGTTTAAGCTCCGATGTAGTCTTGTTTTCAATGTCCTGTCGGTCGTCATAGTTGTCGCAGTTTAGCTTTAAAACAGTGCTATTATTGTTTACAAGGCTGTCGAATAAGGTGGTTTTGCCCACTTGTCTTGCCCCCATTAGGGTTATGATTTTACCTTTATTGAAGTCATTTTTAATGAGTTGCTCTATAGTTCGTTTTATCATACATCAGCTATTTTATGTTGCAAAGGTACGAATTTTTTTGATTCAAATCCCCAAATTCATATATAATTTGGGGATTGTAACCGCCAAATTCATATATAATTTGGGGATTACAACCGCCAAATCTTAATAATTTGCCCTTATATAACGTGTGAAAACTACAATATTCTTTTTGCGAAATAGGCTTTTTTTGTTTTGTAGTGTAGGTGGAATAGGAATTGTTTTATGAGGCTTGTTGTGAGTGGCGGGTGCTGGTGGTTTGCGGAGCTGTATAGTGTTGTTTTTTTTGTGGCATGGTAGATTAAAAAAATGGACATAGTGCAGGAAAAATATATTATTAGTGCAGGAAATGTTTCGTGGCACCGCTATAATTTTTAATTTCAAGGCTTGGTTTTTATATTTCAAGCTTTGATTTATATAAGGCAACTTCTAAAAATTCCACGTCCTCTGAAATATTATCATGAAACAAAAGAACTTTTGCGTGCTTTGCGTTTTTTCTTGGAATCTTTCTATTTCTTTTTCAATCGTATAGCCCGCTATACTCAATCAAAAGAAAGTAGAAATCTTCTCAAGAAAATTCCGCAAATCACTTGCAAAGCAATTTTTAGAAGTTGCCATAAACCAAGGCTTGGTTTTAAAAAATCAAGCCTTGAAATATACTTTTGTAGTGGGGAGAATGATTTTTTATAGTGGGGTGCGTAAACTTTTATAGTGGGGAAGATGAAATTGTTTTCCAAGGTTTGGCAGAAAAGCATACTGCAATGCTTGTTCTAGAGGGTAGAGATAAAGGATGGTTGTAGCTACTTCGGATGTGTAGGACACTAATATGTGTTGGATGTTTTTGTTTTGAGTAATGTTATTGTATTGTGCGGATTTTTTTGTATCTTTGTATTTGTGTTATATCTTATTGTAGATGTAGTAAGATAGTGTATTAGTGTTATTTATAAAAACTAAAACGGAGTTGTTTTATTTATGAAACTAAGGATTATAAATAAGTCTCATCATCAGTTGCCGCAGTATGCTACGGACTTTTCGGCCGGTATGGATATAAGAGCTTATCTTCCCGAAGGGAATGTGGTGTTGAAACCACTGGAAAGAGCGTTGATAAAAACGGGTCTATTTATAGAGCTTGAAGAGGGCTATGAAGCTCAAATACGTCCACGTAGTGGCTTGGCACTGAAGAAGGGTATTACAGTGCTTAACTCTCCCGGTACTATCGATGCTGACTATAGGGGCGAGATAGGTGTGGTGCTTGTAAATCTTTCTAATCAGGACTTTGTGGTGGAAGATGGTGAACGAGTAGCTCAGATGGTTATTGCCAAACATGAGCGTGTGGACTGGGAAGTGGTGGAAGTGCTATCCGATACGGTGAGAGGCGACGGCGGTTTCGGTCATACAGGAATAAAGTAGAGATTTATTGCCTCAATATAGTTTTACATTCAAATACTTAGGTATATGGCAAAAGTACAAATGATAAAAGCAGGAAAGATGAATGAAGGCTTCGTGGCTAAAGAGTATGTACACGAAGAAGGACCATATTATATTCGTAATAAGCAGATAGGAGAACAGCAAAACGGCTGGAGGCCGCTTACAAGCGATGAAGTTATGGCATTGGAACGTAATGGCAACTATTCTAGTTGTTGGAGCGATGTGCTAGTGTCGGAGGTGTTTGATGTAAGCTGTGTTAGGAATAGCAAGTTTTATGGGCTGGTCAGGATAGGCAATATAAGTGAAGGCCTTTTGCAGTACGACCACTTGCAGCTGCCAATAGGTATATATAATAGTATAGTAGTGGCTACTGATTTTGGCGACAATGTGGCTGTGCATAATGTGCAGTACTTAGCCAACTATATTGTGGGTAAGGAAACGATACTTTTCAACATAAAAGAAATGAGAGTTACGCCGACTGCAAAGTTTGGCAATGGTGTAATAAAAGAGGGTGAAGATGCAGACAGCCGTCTAGTGCTTACGGTGATGAACGAAGCTGGCGGAAGAGAGATTGCTCCTTTTGAGGATATGATAGCTGCCGATGCTTATATGTGGGCAAGGTATATCGACGACAAAGAGTTGCAAGGCTGTTTGGTACAGATGACGCAAGCAAGTTTGGATGCTAAGCAAGGCTACTATGGTATGGTGGGCAATGGCGTTGTTATAAAGAACACTGTATCCATAGTGGATGTGAAGGTCGGCGACAGCGCCGTTGTGGATGGTGCCAACAGATTGCAGAACATTACAATAAAATCTTCGGAGGCAGAGCCGTCCAATGTGTCTGATGGGGCTATACTAAAGAACGGTATAGTGGGCTACGGCTGCCATCTACATAATTCTTGCATTGCTGAAAACTTTGTTTTGGGTAACAATTCGGCACTAAAGAATGGTGCAAGACTTATGGATTCCTTTGTGGGCGACAACTCTACTATAGCTTGTTGCGAGGTGCTGAACAACCTAGTGTTCCCTGCTCATGAGCAGCACCACAACAATTCGTTTTTGATAGCCTCGTTGGTTATGGGACAGTCCAATATAGCAGCAGGTGCCACTGTGGGCTCTAACCACAATAGTCGCACCAACGACAATGAGATACAAGCAGGCAGAGGCTTTTGGCCCGGATTGTGTGCTAGTCTAAAACATTCTAGTCGTTTTGCTTCCTACACTTTGTTGGCAAAGGCACAATATCCAGCAGAGATTGATAATCCATTCCCATTTTCATTGGTGAACAACAACCCATCTAGCGATGAGCTAGAGATAATGCCGGCCTACTGGTGGATGTACAATATGTATGCTTTGGCTAGAAACTCGTGGAAATATACGGCTAGGGATAAGCGTAAGAATAAGTTGCAAAACATAGAGTTCAACGCCTACGCTCCCGACACTATGGAGGAAGCTGCCTACGCTATGACACTGCTAGAGAGATGGACGGCTAAGGCATGGCACATAAAAAACGGCACTGACGTAACTGCCATAACCAATCAAGAGTTAGAAGAACAAGGAAAAGAACTTTTGACTGGCGACAAGGATAAGGTGAAGAACCTAGAGGTGCTTGCCGAGGGTGTGGAAAAAGGAAACCGAAAAGTGAGAATACTGAAGGTGTACGACGCATACCATGCTTATTATGATATGATAATTTACTATGCTATAACCAATGTGGTGAACTACTTCCAAGATAAGGAAGATGTCTCCTGCGAGGGATTACACAGTGCATTGGTAAGCAGATCCACACGTCATAAAAAATGGATAAACCTAGGAGGACAATTGGTGAGAGAAGCCGACTTTGTACAACTAGTGGACGATATAAAAG
>JAFZEK010000157.1 GCA_017560705.1 Bacteroidales bacterium
CTGAATAAAACTCAACTGATAGCCATTTTTTTCTGTTTTTTTGTCCTCTTTTTTTGCATTTTTCGCATTTTTCGAGGTGTTTTCATCAGTTTTTTCGTCGTTTTTTCCGCTCTTTTTTTCTAGTAATTCTAGCATTTCTTGAGCCCTATTTAGCACAAATGGTGGCATACCTGCCATGCGTGCCACATGGATACCGAAGCTGTGTTCACTTCCGCCTCTAACAAGTTTGCGTAGAAATATTACTTTATTGTCTATTTCCTTCACCGATATATGAAAGTTCTTTATCCTATCGAATTGGTCTTCCATATCTATCAGTTCATGATAGTGTGTGGCAAACATCACTTTTGGCCTACAGTTTGGAGTGTTATGCAAGTATTCTGTTATGGCCCATGCAATGGATATTCCGTCGTAGGTACTTGTTCCGCGTCCAATCTCGTCCAAGAGAACAAGACTTCTGTCCGATATATTATTTAGGATATTCGCCGTTTCGTTCATTTCCACCATAAAAGTAGATTCGCCCGAAGATATATTGTCCGAAGCCCCTACCCTAGTAAATATCTTATCCACTATACCTATCTTTGCAGCACTTGCAGGCACATAACATCCTATTTGAGCCATAAGCACTATGAGTGCCGTTTGTCTTAGCAATGCCGACTTACCCGACATGTTGGGTCCCGTTATTATTATTATCTGCTGTTCATCGCTGTTCAGCACCACATCGTTGGCAACGTAGCTTTCGCCTATAGGCAGCTGTGTTTCTATAACAGGGTGTCTTCCGTCTTTTATCTCTATCACTCCGTCTTCCACAAGTTCGGGTCGGCAATAGTTGCCTTCGGCAGATAGGATGGCAAAACTTTGCAAGCAGTCTAAGCGTGCTATAAGCTGTGCATTATACTGTATGGGCTGCACATATTCGGCCAATGCGGCTAGCAGCTGCTCAAAGAGCTGTGCTTCTAACACTAGTATACGCTCTTCGGCTCCTAATATCTTACTCTCGTATTCTTTTAGCTCTTCAGTTATGTAGCGTTCGGCGTTGGTTAGTGTTTGTTTTCTCACCCAAGTGGATGGCACTTTATCTTTATGAGTATTAGTAACCTCTAGGTAATAGCCGAAGACGTTATTGAAACCTATCTTTAGCGAAGGTATGCCTGTAGCTTCCACTTCTCGTTGCTGGATGGACATCAGATAGTCCTTGCCCGAAGATGATAGGGACCGCAACTCGTCCAGCTCGGCATTGACACCGCTACATATCACATTACCTTTGGACACCAACACTGGAGCTTCTTCGTCTATCTCACGTTCTATCTTGTCGCAGATAATTTGACAAGCATTCAGCTGCTCCCCTATCTTTTTAAACGACTCGCTGTTAGTGGTTTTGCACAGCAGTTTTATTTCGGCAATGGCTCTCAGCGAACGTTTTAGGTGTAGCACCTCGCGAGGATTTATCTTTCCTACAGCCACTTTGGATATAAGACGTTCCAAATCGCCTATGGCACGTATCTGTTCTTTCAAGCTAAAAGAAAAATCGGAGTTGGACATCAGGTAGTCCACAATATTCAGGCGATTTTCTATCTGCGATTTTTCTTTCAGTGGCAACATTATCCAGCGTTTTAGTTGCCTAGCACCCATGGGTGTCGTAGTCTTATCTATTATATCCGTCAGCGTTTTAGCATTTTCGTTTGGCGAATGCACTAACTCCAAATTTCGAGCTGTAAACTTATCAATCCACACATAGTGGTTCTCCTCTATCCTCGTCAGCTTGCAAATATGCTTAGTGCGGTCGTGTCGTGTTTCGGAAAGATAGTATAGAGCAGCCCCGGCAGCTATAATGCCTGCCGTCAGTTGGTCCACGCCAAAACCTTTCAGCGACACTGTTCCAAATTGTTTTAGCAACAACTCGTTGGCAAAATCGGGTGTAAACACCCAGTCGTCGAAAGTTTGTAAATAATAGCGGTCGGAAATGTTTTCTTTGAAAAAGTTTAGCTTCTTCTTTTGAAGCACCACTTCCGAGGGATTAAAACTTTGCAGCAGCTTCTCTATGTACTGCACATCCCCTTGTGCAATATAAAACTCGCCCGTAGAAACATCCAAAAAAGATATACCACTAAGTTTGTCGTCCAAGTGTAGCCCACATAGGAAGTTATTTTCCTTCACTTCCAACACTTTGTCGTTGTAGGACACCCCCGGCGTTACCAATTCGGTAATACCTCTTTTCACCAATCCCTTCACCGTTTTAGGATCTTCCAGCTGTTCGCATATAGCCACACGCTGACCTGCTCTTACTAGCTTGGGCAAATATATATCTATAGAATGGAACGGAAATCCTGCTAATTCCGTACCGGCTCTACTTGTAAGTGTTATACCAAGTATCGATGATGACTTAACAGCATCTTCCCCAAAGGTTTCGTAGAAATCTCCAACCCTAAAAAGAAGCATTGCATCGGGGTGTTGCTTCTTTAGTGCATAATACTGCTTCATTAATGGAGTTTCTTTATCTGTTTCTTTTACTGCCAAGGTATTGTGGATTAATCAGTTAAATTGCAAAGTTACTTCTTTTTTAGTTTCTATCAAAAAATAAATATCAAAGATTTTCGTATTAGACTTTTAATTTGCTGATTTATCATCTATTACATTCTAATAAATAATCGAAGAAAATGACAAAATAATGGCAAAATATTGTTTTTATAGTGTCGCAAAACAGAAAAATGCAGCTAATTTTCGCATTTTTTCTGCATAAAAACCGCCATTTTTTCCAACCCCCATTCACCGTTTTAGGCAATTTCTAAAGGCAACTTCTAAAAATTGCTTTGCAAGTGGTTTACGGAATACTGACTTCGTCGATGTTGCTATCGCTCGAAAGAGCTAATGCTTAGGCATTGCTCTTTACTCGCTTAATC
>JAFZEK010000158.1 GCA_017560705.1 Bacteroidales bacterium
AAAATAGTATAGTCAATTTCTAAAAATTGCTTTGCAAGTGATTTGCGAATTTTTACTAGAAAGATTTCTACTTTCTTTTGATTGAGTATAGCGGGCTATACGATTGAAAAAGAAATAGAAAGATTTCGGTAAAAAACGTAACGTTGCGATTAAGCGAGTAAAGAGCAATGCCTAAGCATTAGCTATTTCGAGCGATAGCAACATCGACGAAGTCAAAGCACACAAAAGTTTAAAGAATAATCTTACAAAATTCCCAGAACGTGGAATTTTTAGAAGTTTCCTATACACCAGGCATACTATTCTACAACAACAGAGGTTGTTTTTATCTTCTTGACTTTATAATCTTGTGGTGCGAACATCAAATACACTAAATTATCTGAATCTTTTCCCCTATCTATATCACCACATTCTGTGGGCTTTTCATTAGTATAGCTTTCGAAATGTATCCGTTTTTCACTTACACTTTGGTCGGCAAAATAATTCTTCAAACTCTCTATCCTGCTTTTATTCAGCAAGTCGTTAAACTTTTCATTCGAAGTTGAATAACAAAATAAAAATATATGCAAATCCAAGTGCTTATTTTCTTTCAAGAAAGTTACGATAGTAGATAACTTATCTTTTTCATCTATCAGTTCAGAACTTGCCGTTTGATAAAATATTCCATCCACCTTATACGCATAATTCAAGTCGAAACCATCCAATATAGTGTAGTCAAAAAATACTGTATTACCAATATAATTATCAGTATTAATAGCGTATTCCTTAGTAGTTGGTAAATAATTATCTTTACCTATCTCTACAATATACTGTTTATTGTGCTTAAGATATATTTGATACTCTCCTTGTCTATCAGATTTGGTAGCATAAATAGGCACTTCATTTTCAAGCACTCTTATATCTGCATTTGGCAATGGCTTTTTATAATTATCATACACAACACCCTTAGCTATAGCAAAATTTGGCAACTCAGAGAATGAATATATTCTATCATCTAGGTATGACGTATCTCTCGTACTTACAAAAAAGCCTCTACTAGAATCTGCTTCTATCACCATTTCAAAATCATCTGCAAAAGAATTGTACGGATACTTCAAGTTTTCTACATTTTGATTCAACTCATCAGTCCAAAATGTTCCATAAATATCAAAACCACCATAACTTTCTGCCTGACCATTCGAAGAAAAAATAAGGTAATCCCTATACAAGAATGGTGTAATTTCATCGCCAGAAGTATTTATTTCATTTCCTAAATTTACAGGATTATCCCATCCATTTTCTGTACAAACAGAATACCACAAATCTTTTCCTCCATAACCATTTGGCAATTCTGCCGAAAAAATCATAGTATCACCTAAAGCTGTAAACACCGGATGAGACAATGAAAAGAATTTTTTACCCACTTTCACCTTTGCTGCACTTTTCCATTTTTCATCTTTATCAGCTTTCTCGTACAAATATTCTTTATTATTGGCATCAACTACAGTGAAAAACATTTTATTAGTTTGAGGTTGAATAACAGTGTATACTATATTGTCTTTTATATTCAACAATTCTTCTTCAATAGTGGAATTAGCAAGAAAACTATTCACTATTGGCGATGAAAACAGTGTATATTCCAGCACCTTTTCTGGATAATCCTTTTGTTCAGGAGCTATAGTATAATTTGTAGATGCATAATATAATTTTCCATTTCTTATGGATAGTCCTCTTTTCTTTCCCAATGTTTGAATATTCTTTTGCGTATGTACCGAAAAGATTTTGTTTTCAACCATATTCTGAGCAGGAAATGAACAGTACAACAAATCAGCCACAATAGCAACTGAATCTACTTCAGCCTTATCATTTTTAAATTGTCTATTTACAAAAGCATCTAATAATTCATCATATAACCCATTATTTTTCAACACTTGACTATATGATACCAAAGAGTACACATAAGCCGAATCGTATTCCATAGCCTTTCTAAAGTACGGTAACGCTAATGAGTAATAATGCATATTTAAATAGCACTCACCCATCTTTGACAAGCAATGAGCTTTTGCTGATTCTCTTGAATCTTTAATCAATGGCTCCGCCTTTTGATAAAGCATAAGAGCTTGATGATATTTACCTTCTCGCAAAAGCTTATTTGCTTCTCTCATCTCCTTTTGAGCCTGTACACCAGTGGTCAAAGACAACAAAAAAAGAAACAACACCGCAAAGGCACGACAAAAACACTTATGTGTACTCTTATTCACCATAGTTACTCTATAATTGTTATTCTAAAATCAGAGGCATTATCTCATTCACTTCTGTCACATAGTGGAAAGTTAAACCCTCTAAGTAATCAGCATTTATGTCTTCGATGTCACATCTGTTCATCTCACACATTATTATGTCAGTAATCTTAGCACGTTTGGCAGCCAATATCTTTTCTTTTATTCCACCTACAGGCAACACTTTTCCTCGCAAGGTTATTTCGCCCGTCATAGCAAAGTTTGCACGCACTTTACGCTGAGTGAAAACAGATACTAAGGCTGTAAATATAGTTATACCGGCCGAAGGACCATCCTTAGGTGTAGCACCTTCCGGAACGTGAATATGTACATTCTTAGTTTCGAACAAAGTTTCATCTATTCCAAACTTTTCAGCATTAGACTTGATATACTCATAGGCTAACGTAGCCGATTCTTTCATCACATCTCCCAAGCTTCCTGTCATTGTAAGAACACCTTTACCTTTGCTCAAACTCGATTCTATGAACAAGATTTCTCCACCTACCGAAGTCCAAGCCAAACCTGTAACAACACCTATGCTACTATCATCCGGCTTTTCCGATGAACGTATAGGCAAGCCCAACAATTCTTTAAGACTTTCTTTCTTTATTGCTCTATCCACAGGTTCTTCATTTACGACCTTGACGGTATTTCGACGTATAACCTTAGCTATCGCCTTATCTAGCTGTCTCACCCCCGATTCTCTTGTGTACTCAGTGATAATTTGAGACAAGACAGCATTGGAGAATGTAAACTGATTTCTTTTTAACCCATGCTCTTTAAGTTGCTTTGGCACCAAGTGTCTTTTGGCTATCTCTATTTTTTCTTCAATTACATAGCCCGAAATATCTATTATCTCCATACGGTCTAACAATGCCGGATGTATGGAATTTGTAGAATTGGCAGTAGCCACAAACAAGACCTTAGACAAATCATAATCCACATCTAAGTAGTTATCGTGGAAAGCAGTATTTTGTTCAGGGTCCAAGACCTCTAACAATGCCGAAGCAGGATCACCATTAACACTCATACCCATAACTTTGTCTATCTCATCCAAAACAAATACAGGATTAGACGATTTAGCCTTTCGTATATTTTGTATCACACGACCAGGCATTGCTCCTATATAAGTCTTGCGGTGACCACGTATTTCAGCCTCATCTCTAAGTCCGCCTAATGCCATACGTATATATTTGCGATTCAACGCCGACGCAATAGATTTTCCCAACGATGTTTTTCCAACACCCGGAGGACCAACTAAGCATAATATCGGAGACTTCATATCTCCTTTTAGCTTTAGCACTGCCAAATATTCCAATATACGTTCTTTTACTTTTTCCATACCATAGTGGTCTTTATCTAAAACCTTCTGAGCATGTTTCAAGTCTAAGTTATCTTTAGTATATTCATTCCATGGCAAATCTAACAGCATATTTAAATAGTTTAGCTGAGTAGAATAGTCCGGCGATTGAGGATGTAATCTTGTAAGTTTTTGCAACTCTTTGCTGAATATCTCATTCACCGAGTTATCCCATTTCTTTCGAAATGCTCGTTGTTCTAACTCTTCTATTTCCTGAAGACCAGGATTTTCACCTAGTTCTTCTTGTATTGTTTTCAGCTGCTGATTCAAGAAATACTCTCTTTGTTGCTTATCCATATCTTTCTTTACCTTCTTCTGTATTTGGTTCTTCACCTCTTGCAACTGAAGTTCTCTGGATAACAAAGCTAGTATTTTCTTTGCTCGTTCTATGAATGAAGAAGTCTCTAAAAGTCGTTGTTTTTCTTCCACAGCAACTTCGATATGAGAAGCAACGAAATTTACAAGAATCCTTGGATTTTCTATATTTTTCAAAGCAAGATTCACCTCTTGAGGCATAGACGATACCACTTTAACCACCTGTGAATACATATCCTTTATTGCTTCGGACAATGTAGCCAACTGAGGATTTTCCAACTCTGTCTCGTCTTCCACATTTGGTTCTATAACACAAGACATGTAAGGCTCCTCTTGTGTTATAGCCTTAAGCGATATACGTGACAAACCTTGCAATATACATAAATAATTACCATCAGGTATTTCCAAAATCTTCATCACTCGTGCTGCCGTACCTACAGTGTAAAGATCCTCCATTTGAGGGTCTTCTGCATCCGTTCTTTGAGCAAATACTGCTATAGTATTGCCACTCTTTTGAGCACGTTTTATTAGCTTTATAGATTTCTTTCTGCCGGCAGTTATCGGAAGTATTGCACCTGGAAGCAATACATTGCCACGCAACGGTAGCAATGGCATCTCCTCGGGTAAATTATCCTTGCTTAGCAAAAATTCTTCATCTTCATCTGTTATAATTGGTATAATACTCGTTTTCACACTCATCATTTCTTCAAATAAATCATTCAATACACAGTGTTTCTCTTTCATGCCCTATTTCTTTCTTTATATCTTGATGTATATACTTAATATTTCTTCCAAACATCTCTTATTTACGAGAAATAATAAATTTTGTTTTGTTCATTATTCTTTTTTAACATTCATTGTATCGTAAAATACGTTCTTTTACGTTTTCATTCCTTATAACAGCAACTCTTATAAAAAATTGCACGGTATGCGATTTATACACACTTTTTTGTAGAAAAAAGTAGATGTTCCTTCTAAAAAGGCAAAGAATTAATGCGTAAATCCACAATAATTCTAACCAATAATAGAACTGACCTACAATATAACTACACAATTTTTCGTAAGGTTTGCACACCATAATATTTATATTAGACTACATGTTTACTCAATTACAAATTCAATAATACACCGTATGATAAGAAGTTTTTTATTATTCGTTATAACCCTAGGCACATTATATACATCAGCACAATGCCAATATATAGAAGTATCCGACACCTTTTCTGATAACGACTTCACCTCTAATCCTCGTTGGGAAGGCGACTCTACTTGTTTCATTATAAGCGACGGCGTTTTACGACTCAATGGTACCAAAGCCGATTCGTCCTACCTTACCACAAAATTAGAATTACCTAATTCCGACACTCTCGAATGGAGCTTCTTTCTAAAACACAACAGCCTTACATCGAATAATAGCGTATTCCGATTTTATCTCATCACCAACTCCATCAACCCGTCTTTGGCTTCCGAGGCACTTTATATACAAATACGTCCACGAACTTTGTCGAAAATGGAATTTTGTCTATTACAAAACAACACTATCGACACTCTTATGAAATGCAACTATCGCAAAAACTCATTATCAGCCGGACAACTCCGAGTAAGAATATTACGTTTCCCAAACAACGAATGGACAATTGAATGCGACACCAACGGAACCGAAAACTATACCCCTCTATGGCAAAACAGCCAACCTATCATATTCCCAAACAACGGCAACGGTTTCATATCCCTTTGGTGCAAATATACATCCAACGACAAAAATAAATTCTTCGTCGATGACATAAAAGGTAAAATCTCATCTTCAGAACCATATCAAAATACAGGAGACACAATACAACCTAACGACATAATCATCAACGAAATTCTTTTTAACCCCTATAGTGGTGGTTCCGATTTTGTGGAATTATACAACCGAACCAATAAGCCTATAGCACTTAAAAATCTTTTCCTTGCTACTTGGAACGAAAGCTCTCAAACCATAAAAACTAAAACAAACATACCTACAGAACTCGCCATTCAACCAAAAGATTATATCGTTATAACTACCGACACAACCTTTCTTAAAAGCCACTACACTGTAAAGAATCCCAAACAAATGATACAAATAAAATCCATGCCCACCTACTCCAATGCCAAAGGCTCTGTAATTGTGACTCTAAACGACAGTACTATTATAGATATATTCCACTATTCGGAAAGCTATCATTACACATGGCTTAGTGATGTAAAAGGTGTATCACTCGAACGTCGCTCTGCAGATTGGGCTACACAAGACTCCACCAACTGGCACTCTGCTGCTAAATCAGCTAATTGGGCTACACCAACCTACCAAAACTCCCAAGCATACAATATAATAGTACCCGAAGAGGCATTTAAAGTAGAACCCAACATCTTTTCACCTGACAACGATGGATATAACGACATTTTGAACATATACTACAACTCATCATCCGACAACCTCTTGTGTAACATATATATTTTCGATTCAAAAGGAATCATAGTCAAAGCATTGGAACACAACGCTCTCCTCGGAAGCGAAAACTACTTTACATGGAACGGCAGCAACGATAACGGTGCAATGTGTCCCATAGGACACTACATCGTATATATTGAAGTTTTCGACACTAAAGGCAACATCCAGCAAATGAAAAAACTCATTGCTTTAATGTTATAAGCAACTTCTAAAAAATCCACAACGATGTCGATATTCCACAAATCTGTCGCAAATCAATTTTTAGAAGTTACCTATACAATCTATTAATAGCCGAGTTTCTTATTCATCTCTGGACGAAACTTCGAATCAAAGTCAGCTAAGAATGATTCGAAATTGTGCTTTTTGTAGTTGTCATCAACAAAATACCACAACACTTTCACAAAATCCTTAGCAGGATAAAAACCTGGCAGCACATTTATAACATTCATCTGTCTATCTAACACCACGGTAGTAGGAAATGTTATCTTCCCTATAATTATATGTTTTGTAAATGAATGTATTGTTCTCTTCGTAAGGTCCGGATTCTTATATATATCGTTTTTCCACTTAACATCATCCTTACTTTCTGCATCAAACTTCGCTGCATGATAGTATTTGTTCAAAATCCTAGCCACTGTATCGTTGGCGAAAGTTTCTTTATCCAACTTCTTACACCAACCACACCAAGAAGTAGAAAAATCTATAAAACCCAATTTATCATTCTTCTTATAATCCAAGCTACCCATCTCTTCCACCGTAGTCCACTCCACTTGAGCATTCAAAGAAAAAACGCTCAATTGAAAAACTACCATCAATATGACCACTGCAATGGTTTTACCATACATAAGTCCACTTTTCTTCGTCTTCATATTCTTCACTATCTTCATTGTCTTCTGTTGTTTTGTCCAATCCTTCTTTAGTTTTCATCATACGCTCTGCCAAGCTACTACTCCTTTTTGCCCTATCAACATCTTCATCCTTCACTTTCGGAGTTTCCACTTTCACCATCTCAGAGTTGTTTTCATTCTTTTTACTACCATTAGTCGACAACGTCTCTTCCTTGACATAAGCTATATCATTACCCATAGCTTTCTGAATTTCTTCAGCGTAGGCCAAATAAGCGGCATCATTCTCTTCAGTATCAGAATAAGAAGACTCTTCTTCTTCAGCTCCAAGCTTTACCACCTGTGCATCGGTATAATAATGTTCCAATATATCTTTA
>JAFZEK010000159.1 GCA_017560705.1 Bacteroidales bacterium
AGTTTGAAACCTACACCGTGAACATTTACTATCTGAATAGAAGGGTCTTGCTTCAAATATTTTCTAAGCTTAGTAATGTACACATCCATGCTTCTTGCTGCGAAATAGCTATCGTCTTTCCAAATCTTTTGAAGTGTGGTAACACGGTCTATCAACTGATTGAAATTGATACAGAACATACGCAACAATTCACTTTCTTTGGAGGTAAGTTTTTGATCTACACCATTAATAGACAATTGTTGACGGTTGTAATCGAAAGTGTAGTTACCTATCACGAAAATATTATTTTCAGGTTTAGTATCATCATACGAACGACGCAATGTAGCGTTGATACGAGCCAAAAGTTCTTCCATGCTGAATGGCTTGGTGATATAGTCGTCGGCTCCTATTTCAAAACCTTTCAACTTATCAGCTTCCATAGTTTTAGCACTTAAGAAAAGAATAGGCACTCTCTTGTCCATACGACGAATTTCTTTGGCTACTGTGAAGCCGTCTTTCACCGGCATCATAATATCCAACACGCATACGTCTATTTCTTCTTGTTTAAAGAAATCTATAGCCATTGCTCCATCAACGGCTAAAAACACTGTGTAGCCTTTTTGGTTAAGATAAGCTCTCAATATTGTTCCCAAATTAGGGTCATCTTCTGCTACTAATATTTTAATTCCTAAATTCATATTGTTACGTTTTTTTTATTTTTCGTTACTTAATAATAGTAAAAACAGTTATTTATGTAAAAGGTTGATTCTTTTAGTGTCAATTCATCTATTATTCTTCAAAAATAGTTATCGACTCTATAATATCGTTCCTTCTTATACTGTCTATAACTTCTATTCCTTCATACACACGACCAAAACAAGTGTGATGACGGTCTAGATGTTGAGTATTTTCTCTATTCAAACATATAAAAAACTGAGAACCGCCAGTGTCTCTTCCGGCATGTGCCATGGACAACACCCCTCTATCGTGGTATTGATTGTCTCCATCCAACTCACATTTTATTTTATAGCCCGGACCGCCTGTACCATCACCTCTAGGGCAACCTCCTTGAATTACAAAATCGGGAATTACTCTATGAAAAGTTAGGCCATCGTAGAAGCCACTTTTTGAAAGTTTGATAAAATTATCAACTGTATTAGGTGCGTCCTTCTCGTAAAACATCACCTTCATTGTTCCTTTATTTGTCTTGATTTCAGCTTTCATCTGTTTTGATTTTCGTTTTTAATTTTCTCTTTAACTTAAAAAACTTCCTTTTATTGCATTCGCAATTGCAAAAAATATCTATTTTCTTTAGCATTTTATTCCAACACTCTGATATACGCTTATTTAAACCAAAAACTTTTTTTCTTGTTTTTTGAGAAAAAAAATATATACATACCATGAACGATACATTTAATACGTCTTTTGGGAAAAGCATTACAGCTTTGACTATACTAACCTTTTCGTGCCAACAAGCCTTACATGCACATCCAATCTCATTGCGTCCTGCTCAAATATCTTCTTCTACTTTGCCTAATCTTCAGGATAAGAACGCTGAAATATGGGACATTGTGTCGCACATATTCATACTTGCAGCTATGGTTGCAATGCTGTATTTCTTTTTCAAGTTCAGCCATTGGGGATATAAAAAAGCCTGCAAATACTGGGAAAGCATAAAAGGCACCAAACTAAAAGCCTTCAAAGTGTACAACTACGAACTGTTCGACACCAACCTCGAAGTTCACTTTCTAAAGCTACTATCCAATGCCATCCGTTGGATAATGAACATCTTAATAATGTTCACTGCCGTGCCGCTTGTCTTCTCCATTTTTCCGAAAACGCAAAAAATTGCCTATGCCATAGCACAACACGTAAGCCATCCCATAAAGAAAATAGCCCTCGACATTGTGGATTATATACCCAACCTAATAACTATCACAATAATCTACCTATCTGTACACTACATTATAAAAACGCTACGCCGCATAGCCACCGAAATAGAACAAGGTCGGCTAGTGATAAAAGGCTTCTACAGCGATTGGGCAAAGACTACTTACAACATTATCAAATACCTACTATACGTCTTCATGATAACGCTGATGTATCCATATCTACCCGGAGCCAACACCGGAGTGTTCAAAGGCATATCCATTTTTGTAGGACTTTTGGTTTCGCTTGGTTCCTCATCGGTAGTGGGCAACCTTATAGGAGGCATCGTAATAACCTATATGCGGTCTTTCAAAATTGGCGACTGGATAAACCTCAACGACAAAGAGGGAGAAGTAATTGAACGTACAGCACTCGTAACCAGAATACGCACCCGCAAAAACGAAATCATCACCATGCCCAATTCAAGCATTATGACTACCAATGCCACAAACTACACCTTGTCTACAGACAACGAAGGACTTATCATCCACACCAGTGTATCCATAAGCTATAATGTGCCATGGCAAAAAGTACACGCACTGCTGATAACAGCCGCACTACAATGCGAAAAAACACAGAAAGAACCTTCGCCTTTTGTGCTCGAAACATCGCTAAGCGACAGTTACCCAATTTATCAAATAAATGCCTACATAAAAGACGCTTCCAACCTTCCCAAAATGTATTCCGAACTACACCAACAAATACAAGACGTATTTGCAAAAGCCAATGTAGAAATACTATCGCCAAAATACTATTCCGTCCGCAATGGAAACAATTCAACAGTACCAAATCAATAGAATCATTACCTGTACTACAAGCATATATAAAACAGTTTCTTTTTCGAAAGACAAAGCAGCAAACTTATAGTACGAACACAGATTTTTTTTAAGTTGCCAACCTTTTATATTTTGTTCGACAATGATAATTAATTTGTTCGGCGTGCATACCTTCCCTTAAGCCATAAGGAAAACCCCTATGTCGTACTTTGCAAACACTGCCACCGAAGAAAGTTTTTTTCTCAGTTCGAAAAACCAACAATCTCACCTCATAAAAAATAAGTAACACATACTGTAAACCACTTGCACTAAGAATCATAAAGAGCTAGCAACTATGCAACTAACTACACAGCTACCAGCTCTTATCTTAGGACGACTTTTGCATATCCTCTCAACGCTTAAACGCTTTGATGTTGCGTTTTCTTATCCAATACACGTTTACGCACAAACTTACGTGCCATAACATTTTGGCGTATTCTCATTTCTAAATCCGAAAAAATATTCATC
>JAFZEK010000160.1 GCA_017560705.1 Bacteroidales bacterium
GCGATATATTGATATTTTCATCGAGAAGAAAAATAAACTACATCTCGAGGGAGGTATACCATCATCGCGATGAAACCCGGGTTTCATCGTGATGACGGTATACCGCCGTGGCAATAACACCTGGGTTTCGTGAGCATGGATGTATAGTCCGCTCCAGCTATAATTTCACCTATATGATAATCAAGTATTTAACAAGCACTCTTCGCTTTACTTCATTTCCTTGCGTTATATGCGAAAAAATAATGATAAACGGCTTTCGGCGTGTTAAATACGCTATTGTTAAAATATTGCAGATTTAGCATTCTCCTTAATTTCAAAAGACGATTCTATTCACTAGGTTTTTCACCACTCCACTTTGCCCCTTTTTGGCTTTGCCCAAAAGTAATTTCATTTTTTTTATTGGGTTCACATACCAAAAACGAAAAAAAATTGTTTTTATCTGTGTCGTATTGTATTCAGTCCTTTGGAGGGAGGCCATTAGGCTGTCGACCAAACG
Organism: Bacteroidales bacterium; assembly: GCA_017560705.1. Lineage (GTDB taxonomy): Bacteria > Bacteroidota > Bacteroidia > Bacteroidales > P3 > HGM05376. The sequence goes on from JAFZEK010000160.1 coordinate 497, forward strand.
TTGGCACAAGGCCATGACCGAAAACCATGAATAGGCAAGCGGCACATATTTTTAATAGTAAAACAAAACAAACACACCGTGTTATGCACAAACCGTACATAGTAGGAACTATAGTTCTTTTGCTGCTATTCCAAGGCTGCAAAAGCATTGAAAAACAAAGCAAAGAGACAAAGAAATACACTCGCCTCCCCATAGTGGAAGTGAGCGAAGAGCAGCTGAAAATAGACGCAATGCTCATAGATGCGAAAACGAAAGATGAGCTGGGCTATCCGCAAGAAGCCATAAACATCTATCGCAACATAATAAAACAAAAGCCCGACTACAGTGTGGCATACTACGAAATGGGTACTATACTGTTTGCCAATGGTATGGTAGACAGTGCTATATACTATAATGATAAAGCCCTAAAGCTGTCGCCCAAAAACATGTGGTACATGTTGCAGCAAGCCACCTACAACCGCTCGGCAGGAGATTTCAAGAAAGCCATAAAAATAATGGAAAAGGTGATAAAGCAGCAACCCGAAGTGATGGAATATTACTACGAGCTGGCCAATATGCACATAACCAACAATCAGATAGATAAAGCTATCGGAGTTTTTGATCGTGTAGAAAAACGAGTGGGCAAAAGCGAAACCATATCCCTACAAAAACAGCGATTATGGAAAGTCTTGGGCAATGAAGACAAGGCTCTACAAGAGATAGAGGAACTGGCAAAGGCTTTTCCTGCCGACAACAAGTACAATGCCATTTTGGCCGAGATGTACATGGGTAAAAAGGACTACAAAAAAGCCTTCGAATATTACAATAAAATATTGAAGAACAACCCTTCCGATGAATACATACACATATCTCTAGCCAACTACTACAAGCAGATAGGCAACGCCGAAAAAGCTTATCAAGAGCTGAAATTAGGTTTTGAGAACAACGACTTGAGTGCCAAGGAGAAACTAAGTATCCTAACCACATTCTACAATGCCGAAGAATTCTACGGCGAAAAGTCCAAATACACCTTCGACCTAGTGAATGTGATAATGAAAAACGACCCCGACACCATGAGCCAGTCCCTATTCTACGGCGACGTGCTTATGAGACAAAAGAAATACAAAGAGGCTGCCCATCAGCTAAATACATATATAAAGATGGATAGCTCCGACTATAATATATGGGAAGCACTGCTCATCTGCGAAAGCGAAATCCCAAACAACGACGACCGATTAGCACAGCTGTGTGGCCGTGCTATAAACCTATTCCCTTTCCAACCAATGCCCTACTTTATGAAAGGTGTAATACACTATAGCCGATACGATTACAAAGAGGCCATAAAGCTGCTGGAAGAGGGATTGAAATGGAGCAGTGGCAACGCAGTGTTCCAAAGCGAATTTCTTATGCTGCTAACCGAATGCTACTACAGAATAGGCGAATACGACAAATGCTTTGCCCATTTCGATGAGTTTTTCAAACTGAAACCCAACGACATGGGAATGCTGAACAACTATGCTTACTACCTGTCGGAACTAGATAAGCGATTGGAAGATGCCGAAAAAATGTCTAAACGCACCATCGAAGCACAGCCCAAAAACTCCACATTCCTTGACACCTACGGATGGATAATGTACAAAATGGGACGATACGAAGAGGCTGAAAAATACATAAAACAAGCCATAGACAACAATAAAGAGCCAAGTGCCACATTATACGAACACTACGGCGACATAATGCAAAAACTGAACAATCCGGACGAGGCTAAAACCTACTGGAAAAAGGCCTTGGAACACAAAGATGCCGAGACCAAAAGGCTGAACGATAAGATAAACAACGGCTTGCAATAATGACGGGAAAAGGACGTAAAAGAGCGTTACGAATGGCGTGTATAGTGCTAATAACAAGCACTATGGCTCTATGGAGCAGCTGCCAAAGGTGGAAGACGACCGTAGGCACACCCCCTGCGGAGAAACCCATACAGACAACACAACCTACTGAGCCACAAAACTTTCAGTTCCAACAGCTGACACGCAATTTTGTGGCAAACGTGGAAGGCATGGGTATATCCGTAAACGGGCAGTTACGCATTGAAAACGACAGCATTATATGGATAACGGTGAGCAAGATGGTGGAGCTGGTACGCATAAAGCTGACACAAGATTCGGCATGGGTGTTCCTGAAGCTACAAAACAGCTATAGCCAAGGTAGTTACACCGACCTAGCCAAGAAAATGGGCTTAGACATCGACTATCGCAGCCTGCAAGATCTTCTAGTGGGCAACGACTTGAAGACCTACAACTTCCAAAGCCCTACGGATGTGATGAGTGTAGACTCATCGTGGATTTTCTATTTCGACGCACGCCAAAGCAGGCACCTGCCATCCATAAAAGAAAAAATAACAGTGACCGCCAACGGAAAAATAACGGAAAACGACATAGTGACCGCCAACGGCTATAGGCTGAGAATAAACTATCGGGACTTCGAAACAGTGAATAACATGCCACTAGCCAAGCAGATAGGCATATTCCTAAGCAGCAAAACCCAACGGCTGAAAGCCACCATAGTTTTCAGCAAAACTGCAGTGAACCAAGCCACTACGTTTCCTTTTTCCATTCCAAAATCGGCAAAACAC
>JAFZEK010000161.1 GCA_017560705.1 Bacteroidales bacterium
AGACATCCGTGCCAGTGAACAGCGTTTTTATGAAAAAGTCAAAGCAATATATGCAACAAGTATTGACTATGATAAAAATGATGAAAAAACAAAATTGTTTTTTAAGACTGTTCAGAATAAAATGCATTATAGTGTTCATGCCCATACAGCAGCAGAACTTATAGGTAGCAGAGCTGATTCTACAAAAGATAATATGGGGCTTACAAGTTGGAAGGGGGCTATTGTCCGAAAAGGTGATGTCGATGTTGCTAAAAACTATCTAACAAAAGATGAACTCGAAGCCTTGAATCGCATAGTAGTAATGTATCTGGATTATGCAGAAGACATGGCAAAACAACATATTCCAATGTATATGGCAGATTGGGAAAATAAATTAAATGACTTTTTAAAATTTTATGGTCGCAAAGTACTAGATAATGCTGGAAAAATAACATCTGAAAGAGCAAAACAAAAAGCTTATGCAGAATATGAAAAATACAATGCAGCAAGAATCGAAAAACAAAAAAAGGATTTTGATGACTTGGAGCAACGAATTGATGAACTTGGGGTAAGCATCAAAAAATGATGTGTAAGTGTGAAAATAATTTGAGGAAATTGGTTTTATAATTGGAAATTGCCACGCAGATTCAATTTTGCCGCTAGAAGCTTCGCTGCGAATACGCAAAATCTAGGGAGAAATAAAAGATGAAAGAAGATTGGAAGGAATGTAAGTTGGGAGATGTCGTAGAGATAAATCAAAATTCATTTTCTGAAAAAGAAAATTGGCTGTTTGTAAATTATCTTGATACAGGTAGTATCACTGAAAATAAGATTTCTGAGATTCAATACATAAATCTAATTGACGAAAAATTACCAAGTAGGGCAAAACGAAAGGTTAAAAAAAATAGTATTATATACTCTACTGTTCGTCCAAACCAAAATCATTTTGGAATAATAAAATCTTTCCCAGAAAATTTTTTAGTTTCAACTGGCTTTGCTGTTTTAGATGTTAATAAAAAAATAGCATTTCCCGATTTTGTATATTACTATTTGATTCAGAATGAAAACACAGAATCCTTACATGCGATTGCAGAGCAAACAACTTCGGCATATCCAGCAATAAAACCAAGTGATATTGCTGATATTTCTATTATTCTTCCACCTCTAGCCACACAACAAAAAATTGCACAGATTCTTTCTTCGTTGGATGATAAAATAGAACTAAACAATAAGATAAACGATAATTTAGAACAACAAGCACAAGCAATTTTCAAAAGTTGGTTTGTTGATTTTGAGCCATTCGGCGGCAAAATGCCAGAAGGGTGGAGAGTGGGGAAATTATCGGAGATAGGAACCATTGTAGGAGGAAGTACACCATCGAAAGCAAAATCAGAATATTATGCAAAAAAAGGAATAGCATGGATAACACCGAAAGATTTATCAAATGACAAATCAAAATTCATCTCTCACGGTGAAATTGATATTACTGAACAAGGCTTTAAAAATTGCAGTGCAATAAAAATGCCTAAAGGAACAATACTTTATAGTTCAAGAGCTCCAATCGGTTATATTGCTATTGCAAAAAATGAATTAACAACAAATCAAGGATTTAAATCTGTAATTCCAAATGACGATATAGGTAATGCATATATTTATTATTTCTTAAAAAGTAACTTTGATTTGATAGATAGTATGGCTTCAGGTTCTACTTTTAAAGAAATATCTGGTACAGCAATGAAGAATATCCCAATTTTAATTCCAGATGAAAAGACTTTGTTAGAATTTCAGAGTTTTAGTTCTGGAATATTTGATGAACAGGAAAAATTAGAAGAAGAAAATCAAAAACTTGCTTCTCTTCGTGATACTTTACTACCAAAGTTGATGAGTGGGGAAATTGAGGTAAATTCTGTTCAGGTTTAGGCTGCTAAATTATCGTTTATGCGATTATTCAATTCAATCTTATCATCTATAGATGATAAGATTGTTCCTATTTGCTTTTGTACTTGCAGAGGTGGTAAACGTAACATTAAGTTAGCAATAACATCAGACTGAACCCTCTGTCGACCAGAAGAACCGACCATAGATTTTATTGCTGGTTCACGAATCGCAGAACTGGTTATAAGATAGTACACAAAAAATGGATCAGAGATTTTTTCTTTTGCCCGAAAAACAATATATTCTGTAGAACCAAAACCAATTTCATTTTCTTCAAGAACAGAGACCATAGCTGTTTTCCCATTTTCAAGACATGGTGTGATTCTAGCCATAATTGTATCACCATTCCGAAATTTAGTTCCACCAGAATAAAACTCGGTAGTATAAGAAGGAATTGCGCGAGTATATGGTTGGAGTAAATCCATTCCAATCTTCTTTGCAAGAGTTCCTTTTTTTAGACTCTCTGTTGGATTTATTTCTACAAAATCAATAAGTTTATATATTTTCCATTCGTTCATGTTTAACCTACGAAATCTAGTATAACACAATTTTCATATAAAATCGTAGCTTTTATCCAATATATTTTCTGTGGGCAATCTTTACATTAGACTGCTTGACCATAGCATATTGTAAAGTTGTATCAATTCGTTGATGTCCTAAAAGACGCTGAAGTTGTTCTATAGGCATTCCTTTATCAATAGCCATAGTTGCAAGTGTTCTACGGAATTTATGAGGGTGAACCTTTGATATTTTTAAATCTCGACCCATCTTTCGTAAACGAGATTCTATCCCTCCAATCGTAATACGGTTATTAGGTTTACGAAGGGAAACAAATAGAGCTTCATTTTCATCTTGTCTAAAATCCAAATATTGCTTCAAATGTAATTTTGTTCTCGCATCAAAATAAACAATTCTCTCTTTATTACCTTTCCCTAAAACTTTGCATTCGCGTTCTGAAAAATTAATATCAGTTTTATTCAAAAGAACCATTTCTCCTATACGCATTCCTGTTGATGCAAGCATATCTATAATTGCAAGATCACGAAGTGTAGTTGTATTGTCGCGTAGTGTTTCTAATTCTTCATCGGAATAAGTTTCTTTTATAATTTTATCAGTTTTAACTTTATGAATACGTCGTATAGGACTTTTAAAAATATAACCTTCATCTTCGAGCCAAGAGAAAAAACTCGAAAGAATTCGACGAATATTATCAATAGTAGTCCGGCTTGAATTGTGTTCTTGCTGATATGATGTAAGATATTTACGTAAATCATCAGTTGTCAGATGTTTTATGTTTTTCCCAATACTATTTATCATACATTGAATAGTATTTTCATAATAAACTAAAGATTTCTTTGAGCATCCTTCTATACGTTTTGCAGCAATAAATGAAGAAATAAGCATTGAGTTATCATTTTCGATATTTAATAATTCGCATTTAGCGGATTCTACAATCTCATAGTTCAATAACTCCATTTCTAATGATTGTCTAAGTTGTTCCAACTGTGCATTATCTAAAAATGGCATCATATTTTGTAGAATATCTGTAATAAAAGTTTTTTTCATAATTTACCTCCTCTAATTTCTTCGGTAAAAGAAATTAGAGAAATATAAACGATAATTTAGTGGCTTAAACCTGAGTTGAATTCACCTCAATCTCTCCACTCATCAACTTTGGTAGTAAAGTATCACGGAGAGAAGC
>JAFZEK010000162.1 GCA_017560705.1 Bacteroidales bacterium
GCAGACCTACGCATTACGGGTGCGTTGCTCTACCAACTGAGCTAAAATGGCTTAGAGCAATTCGTCGGGGTGAGAAGACTCGAACTTCCGTCCTCCACGTCCCGAACGTGGCGCGCTAGCCAACTGCGCCACACCCCGAGTGGTTGTGTCCTCGCGGGGACTCGAACCCCGGACCCAATGATTAAGAGTCATTTGCTCTACCAACTGAGCTACGAAGACATATAATCTTTATCTCTTTTTGCGTTTGCAAAAGTACTAAATATTTTCTATTTACAAGCAAAAAAATGAAGATATTTTTCATCAAAAGATATTTTTCTTTCATAATAATCATACTTTCAATTATTTATTCTCATGAAAAATATTTCATTTTTCACCTACACACAACCCATAATTCATGCTTTTTCGACTATTTTTCTCTTCTAAAATTGAAAATTTGCACCATTTTATGCACAAAAATACACCAAAAACCTCAAGCAATATTGGCTCAGAAATGTTTATTACACGTCCATCTTTGATCACAAAAAAACACAATCAAAGAAAGCGTAAAAACCCATACCCTACAAGCCAAACAAGGCTCAAATCAAAAGCAGACAAAAAAAATAGTCAAAAATACGGAATAAAAACGTATCTTTGCAATGTGTAACGAATTAATAAAAACGATATGACAGACGATAAAAACAATATTATACAGGAAGTTACGAACGAAGAATATAAGTATGGCTTTGTTACAAACATAGAGACAGAGACACTAGACAAGGGTCTTAATGAAGATGTTATTCGTTTTATTTCGGCAAAGAAAAATGAGCCTGAATGGTTGCTTGATTTTCGCTTAAAAGCTTATAGAAAATGGCTTACAATGGAAGAACCCTCTTGGGCTCATCTAAAATACGATAAAGTAGATTACCAAGACATAATATATTTTGCAGCTCCTAAAAAGAAAACAATTGCTAGCTTGGACGAGGTTGACCCCGAACTACTAGACACCTTCAACAAACTAGGAATTTCACTCGAAGAACAAAAAAAACTTACAGGTGTGGCGGTGGATGCTGTAATGGATAGTGTTTCCGTAAAAACAACTTTTTCCGAAACACTAGCCAAAGAAGGTATTCTTTTCTGCTCTTTTAGCGAAGCAGTACAAAAATATCCCGACATTGTGAAGCAATATCTGGGCTCGGTAGTACCTATTGGAGACAATTTCTTTGCAGCTTTGAACTCCGCAGTCTTTAGCGATGGTTCATTTTGCTACATCCCCAAAGGTGTACGTTGCCCAATAGAACTATCCACTTATTTCAGAATCAACGCAGCCAATACTGGCCAGTTTGAACGTACACTCATCATAGCCGACGAAGGAGCCTACGTAAGCTATATGGAAGGATGCACTGCTCCACAACGAGACGAAAACCAACTTCATGCAGCCATTGTAGAAATAGTGGCTTTAAAAGATGCCGAAGTAAAATATTCCACAGTTCAAAACTGGTATCCAGGCGATAAAAATGGCAATGGTGGTATCTACAACTTTGTGACAAAACGTGGTATTTGCAAAGGAAATAAATCCAAAATATCGTGGACTCAGGTTGAAACAGGCTCTGCAGTAACTTGGAAATACCCAAGCTGCATACTACAAGGAGATGACTCTGTGGCTGAATTTTATTCAGTAGCTGTTACCAATAACTACCAACAAGCCGACACTGGAACAAAGATGATCCATCTAGGGAAAAACACACGAAGCACCATTATATCCAAAGGTATATCAGCAGGACACAGCCAAAACAGCTATCGAGGCTTAGTAAAAATAGCCAAAGGAGCTACTAATGCTAGAAACTACTCGCAATGCGACTCTCTGCTACTTGGCGATTCATGCGGGGCTCACACTTGGCCATACATCAAAGCCAACAACCAAACAGCAATACTAGAACACGAAGCTACAACATCTAAAATATCCGAAGACCAACTATTCTACTGCCAACAACGAGGCATATCTCAAGAAAGTGCCATAGGTCTTATAGTGAATGGATACGCCAAAGATGTGCTTAAAAAACTACCAATGGAATTTGCTGTTGAAGCTCAAAAACTATTGAACATATCGCTAGAAGGAAGCGTAGGATAACAAACAATACTCACATAAAGGCAACTTTCAAAAGAAGTTGCCTTTATTAATCTTTACCCATTGGGTCAATGTAAATATTCCCTCAAATCCATCCCCAAACATATTTTCAACACGAGTTTATCGTTCACTCAGAGCTACTACTCTAAGTATTTTCCAACATCTTATAGTACGATTTTCTCATCCTTACAATATGTGCAGACATACAATAAACCATACAAAGACTGCCATCAGTACAAATAAGAAACATATCAGTAATAACTCTCCCCTAAACAACCATTACCATCACTAAATACTTAAACCCAAATCGGTCATTAGGATTTATACAAGATTATGAGTGTATTGTATATAGGTATTAATCTGTGTTTTATGTGTGATATTTTCTAATGACGGTCATTAGAAAATATCACATATAATAAACGGTATACCTTATATTTACGATTTACAAATATTTCTAATGACCGATTTGGGTTAAATGCTTACGAACCACAAATGAGCAATAGTAGCATTGAGCATTGAGCATATACTGACCTCAGCATGTATCCAACTCAGCAACATTTTCATATCCTAATCACTTTATGTACTCTAGAGGCTTCATAATACACCTTTTCACTTACATATTTCCCCAACACAACTTACATATCCCCTTTTGCCAATCATCAATAGTTATAGGCAACTTCTAAAAATTGCTTTCCAATTTTTAGAAGTTGCCTTTAGAAATTGCCTAAATATATTTACGCATAGCAACACACATCCGAAAGCCATTTTTTAATGGCTTCGGCTAATATAATACGATAAGAATACAGTTTATAAATTCTGATGAGAAAGCATTTCGGATGAAGATGCTGTAATTTTTTTCGTTCTCCACTTGCCATATTTGTAGTAAAGAACCGAGAACACAAGCCCAAACAACCAACCTACAGGAATAGAAATCCAAATGCCTACACTACCCCAAAAATAAGAAAACAAATACGCACAAGGAATGCGAAACACCCAAAGCGACAATAAAGATATTAGCATGGTAGGCAATGTATCGCCGGCACCACGGAACAAACCTGTAAATGAAAACATTGCTGAAAACAAAAAATAAAACGGTCCGCAAATAAATAAATACCTACAACCTTCGTTTATAACA
>JAFZEK010000163.1 GCA_017560705.1 Bacteroidales bacterium
ACGATTTTATATATGAAAGTCTAGATGATAAAGGGTACATTGACATCATAAAACATTCTACCAAACAAAAAGATTGCATTAAATTATATTTCTACCAATAAAAGCAAGAAAAAGCAGTTTTCAGAACAAAAGGCACATAACTCAGGGTTCATAACTGCCATACTTAGGCATCAAAACCCGCATAGTTAGGGTAGCTAAACATAGGGCTTATATATCACAACTTAGACATTGCCTAAAAAATTTTCCCTCTTTAGGGCACAGGGTCATACCCACTACCACCCCAAGGGTTGCAACGCAATATTCTTTTTATCGTAAGCCACAAACCTTTCAGAGGACCATGTTTTCTTAATGCTTCTATAGCATATTGACTGCATGTAGGGGTAAACCTACAGCTTGGTGGAGTGTATGGCGATATACATATTTGGTAAAACCTCACCAAACCTATCATTATTGTCAGCAAAAGTTTCTTTATCATAGTTCAGTATTTTCTGTTTTGTTCATATCGTCATCGAGGTTGTTGGCAGCTGTAACAGGGGGTGCTAGTTTTTTATTAATATCAGCGTTCAAAGAATCCAGCATTTTCTTATATTTCATCTGCATTGCGTGGAAAGACTTTCTTTTGTCGTGGATGTAGTTTATGGACAAGAGAATATTGCAGTTGTTAGCTTCAAGCACCTCCACTAGTTCTTTTTTATTCAGCCTGTAGCATTCTCTTATCACACGCTTAATAAAGTTTCTGTCCACCGCATTTTTGAACTTTTTCTTGCTAGTACTTATCAACACCTGACACTTAACACCTTTAGGCAGGGGCATAGAAGTGGAATCACAAACACACCAATAAATACTAAAGGGGTATATTATCATTCTATTTTTGCTATGAAAAAGATGTTCAATATACCTCTCTTTACAAAGTTTTTCGTTCTTTCCAAATGTGTATTGTTTCATTATCTGTTTCAGCAGTTATTATTATCAACACCTTCTAATAACAAAGCGGACAAATATCTTCCCTATAAAGAGTCGCAAGCAATATAATTTCACCCAACAACAGAAAAGAAATATATTTCATCCGCTTTTGTTCAGCAATTAACCCCACGTATAATTGCCTTTATATTTTTTTTGCAGCCCACAAAAGGGAGCTGTAAGTGTAGTCAATCTTTTTAGGCAACTTCTAAAAAATTCCATGTTCTAGAAAATTAAATTGATTGCAGAAAGAACTTTTGCGTTGTTACGTTTTTTACCGAAATCTTTCTAGTAAAAATTCTCAAATCACTTGCAAAGCAAATTTTAGAAGTTGCCTTTATTTATATCTACTAATTGTTTTCAGCATTTTGAGCAGTAGGATTATTAGCAGCTTCAGCGGCGGCGGCAGCAGCTTTTTCAGCTTCTTTTCTTGCTTTTTCTTCAGCTCTCAACCGACGACGTTCAGCAGCTTTAGCTTTCTTTTCTTCCATCAAAGCTTTGTATTTTGCTTTGCTTTGGAACACGCTCTTCGTTTTCTTAGTAGTAGTTTTTTTACTAGCTTTTTTCAACGAAGTAGGTTTAGTAACCATTACAGCTTCTTGTTCCTTACCAAGCAAGTAGTTTTCGATAGCAGTCACCATCGATGGAGCTACCTTTGTAGGAGCTAAAATCTTAGTTTTTATTCCAGCGGCATTAAGTGCAGCATGAGTAGACACACCAAATGCAGCTACTACAATTTTTTCTCCCTTAAACTCAGGATAGTTTTCTACCACCGAGCGAACCCCCATCGGACTGAAAAGCACCACCATATCATATTTCTTCAAATCGTAGTCTTTCAAATCCTTGCTTACGCTCTTATACATAGTAGCTTTGCTATACTTGAACTTAGCTTTATCCAAAAGCTTAGTGTACTCAGTTTGTTTTTCATCACTACAAGGGAAAAGGAATTTTTCCTCTTTGTGCTTCATCATAATATCCACGAGTTCGGAAAAATATTGCTGTCCGAAGAATATTTTTCTCTTTCTGTACTGGATATAGTTTTGCAAGTACAACGCTATAGTTTCAGTACTGCAAAAGTATTTCATCGTTTCGGGAATATTTTCTCTGAGTTCTTTAGCCAATCTAAAGAAATGGTCCACCGAGTTCTTAGAATTGAATATTACTGCGGTATAATCTTTTAAATGTATTCTACTCTTCCTAAAGTCGGAAGCTTCTACCCCTACTAAGTCAAAAAATTTATAGAAAGTAAGGTTGCACCCGTATTTTTCTATCAACTTATAGTACGGACTTTTGTCCAAAGCAGCAGGTTCTGGCTGAGAAATCAGAATATTTTTTATCTTCATCTATTTGTTTTATTATTACCTAGCTCTCTTAATATCAAACCGTTATTAGCTTTATCAGCACTAAAAACGGTACAGTTTCCAGGATGCAAAGATAATAAAATAAATTGAATTGAGAAAATTTGGATTCGTACAACACCATCATAAGCCCTCTCGAAAGCCTTATACATATCACTACAGACAACAATATAATAAGAAAACTAATAGCAAAATTCATATATACACCAGCAGTGTAGAATAAGAAAAAGACAGATGGCAACAGAATCATCGTTTCTAAGGAATAAAAACAAATATTATTCAGCAGATATGATTTTATACCTCTATATTGGAAAACATTTGCTAAAAACAACGCTACACCTTGTTTTAGGAGTACAAACACCCCTGTTCCCAACAGCAATATGACATAATTTAAAAAGTCATTGTCATAAAACAAACTTATACCGTAATGTTTCAGCACACCATAGGCGAACAACGAAAACAGCACACAAAACGAAAATAGCAATGGAAAATTAATAATCTCAGTAAGCACATTCCCTTGATGGAAAAGCAAATTCATCTTGCGTCTACCAAAACACCCTGCCAATATTTGGGTGATACGTTGTCTCCACGAATTGAACAGCCAACCTACAGACATAACTATTGTGAGCAAGAAAATAAATATCCACACAGAGTCGCCTTCAAAGTTTCTTTTATACTCCATAAAAGACTGACGAGGTTGCTCATGATTGGTGAACAAACTTTTACGAGAATGAGCAGGAACATGAACAGCAGCAAACACCGAGTCGATGTCTATCATATCACTTTTTTTAATGGAACGCACCGAATCTGCCAACGTAAAGGGAGAATCATCTTGAGCCAACACTACTATAGGATACGAATAGTCGTAGGGTTTAAAACTATAATAAAAGACAGGAGCAGAAGCTACAGAGTCTTCAACTACCAAACTATCCGTATGTGTAACACTAGCTTCAATATCTTTTTTTGTTGTATCTAAATTTATCTGTTCCTTAGGTACAACATTCACAGTATGCACCACCGAATCAGGTTGCTGAATCATTATTATATCTTTATCCATTTGCATCTTCGTTTACTTTATTATCAATAACTTCAATATCTTATTCCCTTTTGGGGTTTTAATCTGTAAAGCATAAGCACCTGCTTTGTAGTCCTTAACAGAGAGTGTATAATCTCTACTAAATGTAAATTCTTCCACTTTTGCACTTCTCATATCATATACCGCCACATTTATATCGCCACCTATCAACGATTTAAAGAACACAAAATCTTTCGTTGGATTAGGGTACACTTGCACATCATCGCAACATACAATATCCGTAGATATACCCAACAAAGTATCATCATTTGGCACTGTAGGTTTTTTAAAAACCGACAGAGGCAAAGTTAAATCATCTATCCACGCTGCATCGTCTCCACTGTTGGTTTCATCATCTTTTTCATAAATCCACATAAGCGTGTGATTACCTTTGTGCAACATGGTTTTGTATTGTTTCCAATCCATTCTTCCTGACCAGTTAGATACCTTTTCACCATCTATCCAAAATGAAAGAATGTCATAGTTTGCTTCCGTCGAAGTCTTCACATAAAAAGAAAGACTATCATCCACCAATGTTGTAACACACAAAGTCAACACCGACTTTTTCCGTCCTAATATTGTCCCCGATTTTGCAGAATAACGTCCTTCATATACATTGGCAGTATTTGTTTCTATCACCCACGGATATACAGCCGTAGTATCCCATTCCAAGAAAGTAAAATCACCCGTTTCAAATGTTTCTACCACATTACCTACAGGATAATAAAACATTGTTTTTTCATACATTCCACGTTCTTTCAGCCCAATCTTCACAGCAAGAACACCCTCTGCTACAGACGATATTTTCAGCATAAAAGGCACTGTTATTGTATCCCCTACTTCAAAAATAGAATCTACAAACACAGCATCCGACAACAGTTCCGCATTGGTATCCACAGCAAGCGACACCTCAAACACTCCATCCATATATCTACCTTTGTTCACAATAGGTACTTCGTATGTATATACCGAATCTTTTTCCAAACACCTTACCACTCCGCCATCAAGCGTATACTTAAACTCTGCAACACCTATCTCTAACTGTGGTGCTGCTACCATCTTACTCAATGTTTTGGCAGATAATACCAAAACACTATCTTTTACCTCCAACTCCAAAGTGTATACATCAAAGTTTTTAGCAGAGCTGTCTATAATCACCTTTCCTAGCCTACCATAATAAGTTTCTCCATGTTGCAACGTATCGGGTAATAGCAAACCTCTTACACCATCTGAACTACTGCCATTATGTCTTATAATAACTTCCAAGCCTTCGAGAGTTTCTGTTCCGACATTCAGTAAACCACCAAACACATTTACATGCTGATTGGGCATAAACACTTCCAACACATTACCCATAGTGTCTACAAAAAACACATCACTAAACACCACTCTCTTACCCTCAAATGACACAACCTCCAAGGTGTCAATAAAAGGAATACGATATTGAGCAGTAGCTGTAAGCAATAGTTTTGAAGACAAGATAGGATTATCAAGATGTATTGTACCCCTACCATCTTCATCAAGAACAGCAACACCAGCAAGATTAGAATTATCATACAAAGCTACGTATGCACCAGATTCACCTTCTATATTCACAACCATATCGCCAAACCTCACACTGTCCGTTATTCTTATTCTCAAAGAGTCGGGTATACCTATATATGGCATCAGCGATGGGTCACCCAAAACATTATATATTTCCCAATAATAGTTTTCGTATGGCGAACCACTCTCTGCAACAGACATATTACCAGCCTGAACCATCTGAGCAATATTTACAACATAGTCCGACGAACTTTCTTCTCTAGCATGGAACAACCTATCAAAAGCACCAAGAATAGATTCATTATACTCAGGCGACAAGGAAAAAGGATATTTAGCACCCATACTCCAATAATAATCTTCATCCCAAAGAGTTTCATTAGCAGCACCTACAATGCCCACTGCCCCTGCATTTGGTTTACGCAACAAAGTTTCAGCAAAACACTCACCTATAGTATAGTTGCTAGATTTGCAGCAGTTGTTCACCATAAAGGAGTAATTACCTCTTTGTGAAAAAGTATCCAACTCTAACTTAGCAATATTAGGATACATCCAGCCTGCCGCCGTACAATGTCCCGAATAACTTACAAATCCAGGATTACTAGACAAATGTGATAATATATTATCTTTATTATCATACGAAGCAGGATTGTAAAAACAAGTAGTATCCATACCAAACCATTCCACCAACTCACTCTTCAAATAGTTCAGTTGTCCGTTGGTTACAGTAGGTGCTGGAGCACGAGTTTCTCTCCCTGCCACTAGCAAAGCCTTATCTAAATTACTTTTGTCGGACATATTATATTGCTCATATTCTATGGTTTTTCTCACTACATTAGCAAGTTCGTCCACATTAGTAACAGACATTCTACCATAAAGTAATTCGGGATATATATCTCCTGTATATTCCGCATAATATAAATCCGTGGCATGGGTAGCACCACCAGGAATTTTGTATCTACCTATAAAAGATTGAATATGCTCCACATCGCCAACTATCAAAAGAAAAGTAGGTGCAGGATTTAGCGGTGTTCTGCTGTTATACAGTCTTGCTAAATAAGAACGAATGCTATCTCTATTATAATCGTAGGGTGGATAATATTCTATCATTTCGAAGCCCTGCTGTGTTTTCCACTCTATAAAAGGCTGTAACGCCTCACGGAAAGAATCCCTAGCCACTACTACATACTTCATTGGAACACTTTGTTCAGCCATTGAAGCAAATATATTAGAATAGGACTTTGCATTAACTACCGATGATGACAATACACTATAGTATGGCGACACAGTAGAACGCATATTGAACAACATATCTGTTTCATTCTTCACCTCAAAAGTTATCTTCGCCGACACAGTAGTGTGCACACGCAAACTATTTTTCAAAGGATTATACTCAAAGGGAGACACTGTAAGCCTCACTAGCTGCATACCTCTCATAATACCCAGCGGTGTAAGCTCCACAAGTTCCTTTTTATAGAAAACATCGCCAGCAGAATACACCTTGTCATTAATTGTCCAATGATTTGATGTAGCAGATGTTTTAGGTTTCGATGGTTGAACAGGAGTCAAACGTTTACCTTTTGTTTCAGATAGCGTATGAAAAACAATATCGTCAGTTAGAATTTGTAAATGCGGTGTACACCCAATAGGAATAGCTATTATCCTTTGAATGATGGGCAAAGATGGGCAACCAACTTCGGTGCTATTCATATAATCTTTACCTACATTTATA
>JAFZEK010000164.1 GCA_017560705.1 Bacteroidales bacterium
ATTGAAAAAAGAAATAGAAAGATTCCAAGAAAAAACGCAACGTTGCGATTAAGCGAGTAAAGAGCAATGCCTAAGCATTAGCTCTTTCGAGCGATAGCAACATCGACGAAGTCAACGCACGCAAAAGTTCTTTTATTACATGATAATATTTCTTAGAACGTGGAATTTTTAGAAGTTGCCATTATTCTTCTATAAGTGGTAATATCTTCTCGTGGAATATTTTCTTTTCAATTATTCTATAATGTGGATGATAATTATTGTTATAGACTTTACTGTGTCGCATCATGTATTTTCCACTGTTCAGCATTGAGTCTATAGCCGCTTTATCCTCTTCGTAGTGGGCTATGCCTAAGTTCATACTATCAATTACGGCTTCCACTTCGGCCCATTCTTTTCTCCATTTTTCCACTGTGGCCGGTGTTATGTTTTTGGCACTCTCAAAAAAAGCAGCAAACAACTCTTCCTTGCTTACCAATCCCTCCCACACTACCGCAAGATTCACTCTATAATAGTTATGAGAATACCCTACGACTTCATAATACCTCTTGTGGTAAGGCTTCGTGCCGGAGTAAGCAAGCAGCTCTTGTTCCAGATATTCTTTGGCAGCTGTGGTGTCAGACAATAAGTGTCCCGGCCCTAAAACATCCTGAAAGAAATTCTTATATATATCTTGCAGTGTAGTGTTTGGGTAATCTTTCATTTGTTGGCTTACCGCCGCTTGCACCATCTCTTTATCCACACTCTGTGCCATAAATGTAAGTGGCATTAAGCAGAGCATTGCCGTTATAACTACTATTTTCTTCATAATATAATATATAGAAAAAAGGAAGAACACACACAAACAGTACTAAAAGTTTGTTTTTGTTGTATGTTCCTCCTTTGTCGCAAAAAAAGGGTTAGTTTATATAAGTTTTACGTTATTAGTCTATGACTTTCAATTCATAATCTTTAGAACCCAAGCCTATCTTTTCGGCATAATCTATTATGTGTGTTCCGTGTTTTTCTTTTATTCTATCCACCAATGTTTGAGCATTATCATCTTCGGTGGATGGATATTGAAATATTAAATCTACACACGCTTGGTCTAAAGCCACAGGGTCTAACGAAACAAGTATTCCCACATCCTTCATTTCAGGGTCTGCCGGATGAGCACTACAATCGCAGTCTATAGATAAGTTGTTCATCACATTAATGTAAATAACCTTGCCTTTGAAGTATTCATGAATAGATTGAGCAGCGGCAGCCATAGATTCCAAAAAGTCATCTTGCTCTACCTCTTTCAAATAGCTCCATATAGAATCACTTTCTTCGCTTATACCTGCAGTATGTATATAAGTTTTTCCGTTGCTTGAAGCAAAACCAATACTTTGATTTTTAAGCACACCGCCAAAACCACCCATTGTATGACCTTTGAAGTGGGCTAGGTTTATCACATAATCATAGTTTTCTATGTTTTTGCCCACAATGTTATATTTAATGTGAGTAGTGTCTTGCACCGGTATTTTTATTTCGGCAGTGTCGTCTAACAAATCGAAAGGAGC
>JAFZEK010000165.1 GCA_017560705.1 Bacteroidales bacterium
TCCTGCAAAAATATTAGGACATGGAAGCCCCTTAAAAGAAAGAGTAGCCCCATCGGTGCCACCTCTTATGGGTTTTATCTTTGGCTCTACACCTGCCAACTCCATAGCTTCCACAGCCTTTTCCACTATATGATAATGTGGCATAACCTTTTCTTTCATATTATAATAAGAGTCTTTCAGCTCTAGTTTTGCCACATTTGTACCATATTTCTCATTTACAGCCAATACTACATCTGTCATCAACTGTTTCTTTTCTTCAAACTTTTCCATGGAATGGTCTCTTATAATATAATCCATAGAAGCCTGCTCCACAGTGCCATCCATAGCCGTAAGGTGGAAGAAACCTTCATATCCCTCCGTGTTCTCTGGTCGTTGAGAGCTGGGCAACATAACATTTATATCCATAGCTACCAACAAGGCATTCACCATCTTATCCTTAGCATAGCCTGGATGTATATTTTTCCCCTCTATGGAAATGCTAGCCGAAGCCGCATTAAAGTTCTCATATTCAATCTCACCAAGCTCGCCCCCATCTATAGTGTAAGCATACTTTGCACCAAAGCCTTCTACATCAAAATGAGCAGCCCCCATACCTATCTCCTCATCGGGAGTGAAAGCAATACACACTTTGCCATGTGGCATCGTAGGGTTATTCACCATATACTCCACAGCATACATTATAGCAGCAATACCGGCTTTATCGTCGGCACCCAAAAGAGTAGTACCATCAGTGGTTATCAAAGTGTTTCCTATATAATTATTCAACTCCGGAAAGGTGTCTGTGGAAAGAACAATACCACGTTCTTTGTTCAAGACAATATCTCCACCTCTGTAATTATATATCATACGTGGTTTTACATTACATCCCGACATATCGGGCGAAGTATCCACATGAGCTATAAAGCCTATAGTATCCGCCTCATATTCCAAGTTCGATGGAATAGAAGCCATCAAATAGCCATTTGAATCCAACGACGCTGAAACACCCAACAACTGCAACTCCGAAAGCAACATCCTTTGCAAATCCAACTGTTTCAGAGTACTAGGCTGAGTACTTGAATCATCACAGCTTTGTGTATCTATAGAAACATAGCGTAAAAATTTATCTACAATAGATTCCATACAAAATATATAAATAATGATATACTTATGGATAAGAACACGATAGCACTCCCTTGCCCAACTGCGACATTAAATCCACATTGTTATCAAAGAGAGTGCTATACGCTTATTTTAAAAAATCAACTATAATATTCTCATTTATGGAGCGATACATAAAAGCTTCCTGCACCTTTCCATCCTCCAATAGCAGTATAAGAGGGAACCGCCCGTAAGTAAGATTCAAAAAAGTTTCGGGCGAGATAAAAGCTGTAGGGAAAATAGGAGAAGTTTCCGTTTCTTCGTAGAACGGAGACAAATCTACACCACTATCACCTGCAAACACTGTAATAATATTATTGGCATCCACACTATTACGTCTTTGCATTGTAAAGATTTTCCTTGCTGCCATTTGGCAGAAGCCACAACCTTTGCTATAGAAAGCCACCAACTTATGCCCTTCGGCTATTCCTAAAGTATCTAATACTCCATCTTCAGCTATTAACTCTGTAAATAGCTCCTCATTTAATTGGTGTTTAGTGTTAGCAGAATAGGACACCATATTATCGGGCGGTGAAATTATGAACACCGCAACAAACGGAGCCAAGGCTACCAAAAGCACAATATACCACTTAGGCACAAATTTATAGGGCTTCACCTTCATGCAACACAAAACTGCACCAATGCAAATGATATTTTTAATTATAGACTGCAGGGGGTTGAAATCCAAAAACTCACCAAAACAATGACAATTGTCGCCCCTACCTATAAAGTGGGCATAGGCCAAAAAAGCCGTAAACCCTAACAAAACCAACAAAGACAAGCGAACGAAAAACTTATTGAACACGTTAAGTATAAGCCCTATACCAAGCAACAGCTCGAAAGCTATACACAAACGCGCAACGATGTAGGACAACCCCAAGCTAAAGAAATCATAACTATACACATAAAGCTCGAACTTGTCTACATCTATAAGTTTCAGAATGGATGATGTACAAAACATAATACCTAGCAACATCTTCAACGAAAATGTTACTACCTCAACCCACTTCTTCATCTGCTATTTGTTTTATATATTACACTTCCAAACAGTATTTTATAACAACAACAGAATCGCGGTATTGCTCTTGCAAATTCAAATATTTACATTCTTCCGCTCTTTCGTATGTTATAACATTGTCTGGCAAATAGCATTTGCACTCTTTATCTTTCGAACAAGAAGCCATAACTACAGCTACAAAAGCTAATCCTGCAAACAAAGCTTTCTTTATCATGACACGTATATTGTTTAAATTTTCTTACCGTTTATTATTCTACTACCTTATTCTTCTTCAACCTTTACACACTTAGGTTTTAGGTAATTATCATAGTCCCATTTCCATTCTTCCGGAATGAAATCGCTGCAACTCATATCTTCTATATGATATAGTTGAGTTACAATTGTTCCTTTTATTGGCGTTTTATAACTACACAAGCAATACTCATGTTTGGTGCAAGATGCCAAGAAAAAGAATGCCATAATTCCTGTTATCAATAATCCTTTTCTCATAGAAAAATATATTTCAAATGTTCAATTTTATATGTCTTGTCTACTATTTTTCAAACTGCAAAGATACGACATTTTTTTTGATTGACAAAGATTTTTTTTATCTAAGCTTCGAAAAAAATATTTCTCCCTTTTCTTCATCGCATTCACAAACTTTATTATCCTTAAAAAGAAGTACTTTACATAGCTCATTTTGCAGAAAAAATAATACATTCCATTGTTTCCTTATCTTATTTTTCGTTCTACACTTTTTTTAAAGACAAAGCACAGCAAGCCATCGTCATTCGTTCGTAAAAAAATAGGAATACAACCCCCTTTTTAACCAACGGTAATACATAATTTCATAAGACCTAGGTATGAAACCAACGACGATATACCATCATTTCATTCACACCTAGGTCTGCACAAAAAGAGATATGAATGCCTTTAGGCAATTTCTAAAAATTGCTTTGCAAGTGATTTGTGGAATTTTGCTAGAAAGATTTCTACTTTCTTTTGACCCATCATAGCGGGCTATGCGACCCCAAAAGAAATAGAAAGATTTCGGCAAAAAACATAACGCACGCAAAAGTTTCAAAAAACACTCTTTTGTTTATTCGAAACGTAGAATTTTTAGAAGTTGCCTTTAAAATTACATCACGATGCAGTTTAAACTACATCGCGATGCAATTCTATTTACATCGTGATGCAATTTTATTTTTATCGCGATGTAATTTTCAAGCTATCAGCATCTATTTTGCAAAAATTTACAACGCTCTATTTTCGTGACACTTCACATCATTTTTAGCAATATTGCTTGCATTTTTCATTTACTGTTCCACCCAATAAAGCTGATTGGTGTCGTAGCCTCGTTCCTCTATTCGGCGAAGCAAGAAATCCAAATCATCCCTTTTCATTTTAGGAGTTCTAGATAAAATCCACAGATAATCATCACTTTCCGAACCTATCAGTGCGTAAGAATAATCGCTAGCAAGCTCTAAAATCTTGTAGTCGCTATAAAAAATCCAAAAGAA
>JAFZEK010000021.1 GCA_017560705.1 Bacteroidales bacterium
GTGTTGTCGGTTTCGGCATGTATGCGTTTTAGTATGCGTTCGATGTCGGTAGTGAATGTGTTGGTCATCAGCTCTCCCGATTGTAATACCATGGAGCCATAGCCCAACTCTTTGATATATTTAGCTGCTTGTATCACCTCGTCGTCGTCTACGGTGTAGCGTACAACGTTGCAGTTGCCTGCTCTAATGCCGCAGTATAGGCAGTTCTTTCGGCACTTGTTGGAGTATTCCACTAGTCCACGTAGAAACACTTTGTTGCCAATGTATTGTTTTTTTACTTCGGCAGCTTTGGAGTATATCAGCTGTAGGTCATTGTCTTTAGCCGAAAGCAACGACACCAAGTCGTTGTGCGAAAAGGTGTCTTGTTCTAATATCTGAGCAACTGTTTTTGTAGTCATAGTAGTATGCTTTTCTTATTATGATAGTGTGTTACTTATTGATAGTGTGTCAGCGATTATTTATATTTAAATTCTTCGATGTCTCTTCTTTCGCGTTTTGTAGGACGTCCGGCACCTCTATCTCTTTTTTCAAAGCCGTATTGTCTTACCATTTGTATGCGTTCATATTCTTCGGTAGGTGTTAGGTCGTTGAGATATTCAGGTACAAGTTTGGCTGCTACTCTGTTGGTAGGGAATCCTATAACTTCCACGGTTTTGTGTAGTTGGTTTATAGATACATCGTATACGTTGCCAACCTTGGCTTCGTGCGAAGGTTTAATAGGCACTCCATTCATTTTAATTTTTCCTGCTCGGCAGGCTTCTGTGGCCATAGAGCGTGTTTTGAATAGGCGTACACACCATAGCCATTTATCTATTCTTTGTTCTTCCATGGTTATCTGTTTGTATTGGGTTTGTTTATATTTTGTCGTGCGTTTTCTACCATGAAATGTAGACGGTTGAAAACGTTGGCTTCGGAAGTGCTGGAGTCGAAGTCCAAAAACAATAGGTTCATTTGAGGATACACAGTCTTGAATTTCTTTTCGATGCCTTTGGATATTATGTGGTTGGCTATACATCCGAAGGGTTGTAGGCTCACAGCGTTGTATATTCCGCGTTCGGCAAAGCTGGCAAGCTCGGCAGGTATAAGCCATCCTTCGCCGAAATTAGCAGTCATATTAATGATTCTTGATGCCAATTGGGCTTCGTGGAAAATGTCGGAGAAGTTGCGGTAATATGGGAAGCGGTGTCCCACTTCATCGAACTTATGTGCTACGGACTGCACTAACTTGTATAAAGCATCGGATACAAAGAGCGGAGTTTTGCCAATGTCTTTTATGTTGAGTTTTTTGTTGATGTGGCGGTTTACAAAGCTATTGGCAAAGAAGTTGTACATAGATGGTGCTAGCACTTCTATGCCTTGTTGCGATAGCCATTCCAAAACGTTCTTGTGGCTGAATGAATTGTATTTTACATATATTTCACCCACTACTCCTATGATAGGTAGATTGTCGGTATGGTTTATGTTGGAGTTGAACTCTTCTATGGCTTGGGCAAATAGTTTTAGCAGGCCTTTATGGTCGCGACGTTCTATGTAGGGGAAAGATGCGTTGATATATTTGTATCTTAGTTTTTTAGCTTTGCCTTTTTCTTTCTCTCTTACAGCTGAGGCATAGTATAGTTTTGTGAGGCAGTCGGAATATAGCAATACATAAAGGGCTATAAGAATATTGCCTTTATATTGTAGCTTGAATCCTGGTTGAGTGTTCATCATGCCGTTGCCGAAAGCCACGGATATTACAGGAACGTTTTTGAAGCCTGCAGCAATAAGAGCGTCTTTTATGAGGGCTATGTA
>JAFZEK010000166.1 GCA_017560705.1 Bacteroidales bacterium
AACAATACCTTTTGCAGTACTAATATACTGTAAATTCTTCACATAATACCTAAGTAACAGCACTGGCAATATACCACTCAATGCAAATATTTTCATATTCCCCGGAAAAGGAATGCCAAACAAAATGTAAACACCACAAAGCAGCAATGCCACAGCCAACTCGCTTCCTAATGCTATTAATAATCCTATTATAAAGCTATCTTTCTTCATCTTATCCGTTATAATTTTATTATATATCTCCTTACTTTATTATCATTCTACAACACTTCGTGCAAAACTATATGCGACTGAAAGTTAGATAATCCATCGAAGTGAATCTTATAGTATTCCAATAGCGACTTCAAAAGCTGCCGCCGCTGAGGAAGTGTAGCAGTCATACAGTCCTTATCCTCCGACAAATACTGATACAGCACTCCACTCATCTCTTCGCTAAGAAGATTCTCTTCCCTACCCTTATAACACTCCATATTAGTCACATAGCAACCTTCTTTTAAATTGAAAACACACCTACAACTGTGGTCGTAATTATTTAGCGGCTCTATGCCCAAAAGCGAGGCAGTGCTGAGCATAAACGTTATAGGAAAATGTGCCAACGAGTCTTCTTGTTCATCCAATCTTTCTAGCTCTTGCTCTATATGTCTGAACAAAAATGGATTCACCTCTTCTTCTCTCACTGTTTTATATAGTAGCTCGGTCATAAAGAACACTATCGCCGTTTTCCTAAAGTCGAAGGGGATGGTACACCACTGCTTAGCAGGCTTCAACTCCTTCACATACTGCAACTCTCTCTTACTGTTCTTGTAATACGTAATATCCACATAAGAAAGCGGTTGCAACAAATTCTGCTTATTTTGTTTGCATCCCTTGCTTCGCACTCCTTTTACCATGTATGACTGCAAGCCCCCTTCTAAAGTGAACACTTTGGCTATCACACTAGTTTCGGACCATACGGTGGTTCGAAACACAAATCCCTGCGTAGATGTAAGCATTGATGTTTATATCCTTCTATATATTTTATTTGATAAACAATATTTTAGCCACTGATTTATTTTTACCATACTTGTCGGAAGCAAATACAAAATATACACCGGTAGACACCCTTTGCCCCATGTTGGTTTTCCCATTCCATACGGCTTGACCACCCAAAGCCTTAGTGCTAAACACCACTTTGCCGGCAGCATCGGTGATGTGAACTATAGCATCGCGTGTAAAACCCTTGATGGCAATATCTCCGCTATAGTCGGGGTGTACAGGATTGGGGTAAGCATATATCTCTTCCTGCGGAGCAGCTTCGGCGTATGTGGCTGTGCTTCTGTACGACACAGTGCCGGCATCCGTCCCTATAAACACCTCCCCTGTTTCAGGAGCTATGCCTATAGCATTTATTTTATTGGATGGCAACGGGCTGTTCTGCTCATTGAAATGCAACAGCTGCTCCAATC
Organism: Bacteroidales bacterium; assembly: GCA_017560705.1. Classification (GTDB taxonomy): domain Bacteria; phylum Bacteroidota; class Bacteroidia; order Bacteroidales; family P3; genus HGM05376. The sequence goes on from JAFZEK010000166.1 coordinate 1,443, forward strand.
CATTTTCTGATATTAAGAACACTCCGCCAGAGGCAGTGCCTATCCATTTCCTATTGGCTCCGTCCACTGCTATACATGTAATATTCTCGTAAGCAAGAAGATATTCCACCTTATCGTCTTCGGTATACAATATATTGCTACACGCAATAGGCGACATCTCCCCTTGGCCTCCGTTTTTGAACACGCTACCAGGATTATATATAACTTTCACTCCCTTGTCGGTGCCTATCCACAGCTCGCCAGTATGGTCTTGCACTAAGCAATTCACCAACGATGATTCCAATTTGCTACCATTATTCGGGTCCACGTAGGCCATTCGTTCCTTGCCATCGTGTACATATATTCTATTGGCAGTGCCCAAAAACCACTTATAATTGTAGACACTATCCACAACTAATCTATATATTTCATCTATAACCAATTGCTGAGTATTAAATGCTTCCCAAGTACCATCCCTTTTCCTTGTCACCAACCCATTCTTGGCTAGGGAGTTAGTAAACCACACATTACCGTAATTATCTACAGCACAAGCTCCTATCCTCAAACTCCTATAATCGCCCAAAGTATAAGTTTCTAACACACCATTGGTATTATCCTCATTATAAAGGTTTACCACAGTATGGTCGTCTATTTCCAACACACCATTCCTCCACGAAGCAGCCCACATGCCTTCTTTTCCACCAGACTTTGGCACCACGTCTAGCACATTCCATGCAGTGTCTTTCACAGTATTCCCTTCCAAATTCCGCCACTCATTATTATGAAAATGTGCCACATTAGCTTTCACATAGTAGTCGCCACGCCTACTGCCGGGACTCAAAAGTACCCCATTCTTATAACCCACTAAGTTGTACACGTCGTCGCTCTCGGGTCCACTAGGCATTATTGGCAAAATTTCGTTCTTATAATAGTTTGGATAACAAATCATCCCGGCCCATTCATGAGCCACCCACAAGCTATTATCATTCCCCACAGTGGCGTGCAAAGCCTTCATTTCCCACCATCCGTAATTTGCCGCCTCTACAGTGGCTTTCAAATCCATGGACTCATCGTATATAGCTATATCCAAATATCTACATACCACTATGTTACCATTGCTCACTTCGATGCTTTTTATATTTCCATCAAGCCACTTACTATAGTTGCCATGCTCATTCTGCACATACACCGAAGCAGTGCTATCATTATCCACCAAATGAGCAAAAAGCTTACCATCAGCCACTTCCAAACTCCTCACCACTTTTCCGGCAACGGCCGAAAGCGTGTCTTTAGTCCAGTTTTCGGCAATATTGGGAAAAGGCTCATCGCTAGCCACCCATAGCAATCCCAAATCCGTAGCCGCAAAAGTTTTACTTCCCACAAAGGCTACATCGTTAACTTTCAAGTATCCACCGTTGTCGCCAAGATAATAAACATCAGCAATCTCCTTTCGATCCAAATCCACTACCACTACACCAAAACCACACGACAAATAGGCTTTGCGATTGCTAAAACTAATGTTGTAAATATACTTATCGCCAGCTATTTCCTTTCGTTTTATGTCCGAAAGATTCACCACTTTGTCGTTCACCACCAAATCCACATTGGAGTTCTTGTATGCCACCACAAGACAACGAGTTTCAGCATCGTAAGCTATAGTGCTGATACCCACATCCGACAAACCTTCAATTTTAGAAAGTTTGTTCAGCGTACCGTCGTCCTCATCGTAGTAGCACAATCCCAAATCAGCTTGTGCATATACCCTACTACCAGCCACCACAGTCTTATATATCTTAGTATAAGAGAAATGATTACGCCATTTCCCTATACCTATGTTTTGCGAAAAAACTAAGCTACACCATACAGTTAGTAGCACTAATATCAAGTTCTTCTTCATTCGTTTTTCTTTTTTTACTCCTCTAGAAACTCAAAATAGCCAATTTTATTATTTAGTATGCACTATTTATTGTATTATGGCAACTTCTAAAAATTCCACGTTTCGGATAAACAAAAGAGTGTTCTTTGAAACTTTTGCGTGCTTTACGTTTTTTCTTGGAATCTTTCTATTTCTTTTTCAATCGCATAGCCCGCTATGCTCAATCAAAAGAAAGTAGAAATCTTCTCAAGAACGTTGCGATTAAGCGAGTAAAG
>JAFZEK010000167.1 GCA_017560705.1 Bacteroidales bacterium
AATCTCGTCTAGCAAATCATCCACTTGCGACACAGCAGGACGCACAATAACCACGGGGTCCAACAAGCCCGTAGGACGAATTACCTGCTCCACTACCACACCCTCACTCTCAGCCAACTCATATTCAGCCGGCGTAGCACTCACATATATAGTCTGATTGCTCAGTTCATAAAACTCGTCGAACGTAAGAGGTCTATTATCTAATGCCGAAGGCAAGCGAAAGCCATATTCCACCAATGTGGTTTTTCTAGAGTGGTCTCCACCATACATTGCCCTTATCTGAGGCACCGTTACATGGCTTTCATCTATCACTATCAAAAAATCATCCGGAAAATAGTCTATCAGGCAGAAGGGTCTAGAGCCTTCCTTTCTTCCGTCGAAGTATCTGGAATAGTTTTCGATACCACTACAATAGCCCATTTCGCGTATCATTTCCAAATCGTAGTTCACCCGTTCTTCCAGCCTTTGAGCTTCAAGGTAACGCCCCTCTTCTCTAAACATATCCCTCCGAGCAAACATATCATTTTCTATCTGAATAAGAGCCTGAGCCAAATGGTCTTTAGATGTAAGGAAATTGCTAGCCGGATATATATGTACCTCATTTAAAGATTCTATCCTATGCCCCGTAAGAGGATCAAAGGATTCTAAACTATCAATCTCATCATCCCAAAAAGAGATACGATAACAAAAATCGGCATAAGATGGAAACACGTCCACAGTATCGCCCTTCACTCTAAACCGGCCATTTACAAACTCTATCTCGTTGCGAGCATACAACGATTCCACAAGGCGGAGCAAGAAAGCATCACGCCCTAAGCGGTCTCCAACTTTAAGATGTATCGTACCCTTAGCAAATTCTTCGGGATTACCAATACCATAAATACACGACACAGAACTTACCACTATAACATCCCTACGCCCCGAAAGCAATGCCGAGCTAGCCCGTATTCTCAGTTTGTCCAACTCCTCATTTATCTGCAAGTCCTTTTCAATGTAGGTATTAGTGGAAGGTATAAAAGCTTCCGGCTGATAATAGTCATAGTAAGAAACAAAATACTCCACAGCGTTGTGCGGAAAAAACTGTTTAAACTCTCCGTACAACTGAGCCGCCAAAGTTTTGTTGTGGCTAAAAACCAATGTAGGCTTATTCACCTGAGCTATAACATTGGCAATGGTAAAGGTTTTTCCCGAACCCGTAACCCCCAACAATACTTGAGCCCTCTGATTAGCATTAATACCATCCACCAATTGGCGAATGGCATTAGGCTGATCTCCCATGGGTTTAAAATTTGCTTCTAACTTAAAATCCATAGATTATGTTCTATTTTTCTTTCATCACACATTAAAGCGGAAGTGCATAATGTCACCATCTTGCACCACATACTCTTTGCCCTCTACACTCATCTTTCCCATCTCCTTACACTTAGCTTCCGAGCCTAGAGTCACATAGTCTTCGTATTTTATAACTTCTGCACGTATAAAACCTTTTTCAAAATCGCTGTGGATAACACCCGCAGTTTGTGGAGCTTTCATACCCTTGCGGAAAGTCCAAGCTCTCACTTCCTTAGGTCCTGCCGTTAGGAATGTTTGCAAATCTAGCAACTTATAAGCAGCTTTTATCAAGCGGTTTACACCAGATTCTTTCAAACCCAAATCTTCCAAAAACATTTGTTTTTCTTCAAACGATTCTAATTCGGCAATATCGGCCTCTATTCCAGCACCAATAATAAGCATTTCGGCGTTCTCGTCTTTTATTGCTTCTCTCACTGCATCCACATATTTATTGCCATTCACCACCGCACTTTCATCCACATTGCACACATAAAGTATAGGCTTAGCAGTCAACAACAATAAATCTTTAGCAGCTTCTTGTTGGCTTTCATCTAGCTGTACAGTACGAGCCGATTTACCTTGCAACAATGCTTCGCGATAAAGAGTCATCACTTCCACTAGCTTTTTGGACTTTTGGTCGCCACCGGTTTTTGCCTTCTTTTCTTCCTTGGCAAAGCGGTTTTCTATAGTTTCCAAATCCTTAAGTTGCAATTCAGTATCTATAGTTTCCTTATCTCTTACAGGGTTCACCTCACCATCCACGTGAGTAATATTGTCATCTTCAAAACAACGCAAAACATGAATTATAGCATCCGTTTCCCTTATATTGGACAAAAATTTATTACCTAATCCTTCGCCCTTACTGGCACCACGAACCAAACCTGCTATATCCACAATCTCCACAGTAGCAGGCACCACACTTTGTGGTTGTTCTATTTCTACCAATTTATTCAACCTCTCATCGGGAACGGTTATAACTCCCACATTGGGCTCTATTGTACAAAAAGGAAAATTAGCCGCTTGGGCTTTTGCATTGCTTAAGCAATTAAATAATGTCGATTTTCCAACATTAGGAAGTCCGACTATACCACACTGTAATCCCATGATATTCCGTTATCTTTATATTTATTTTCTACCTTATTATAATCTGCAAATTTACTCATTTTTTATCACATATAAAAGCATTATAGCCATAATAAAAATACTTATTCTACAACCTAGCATCACTCATGGCTCAAAACACCTTTTAACACCTACTACACAAGCTACTAACAAACAACATTTTTTAGAAGTTGCATAAAAAAGATTAAACATACACACCAATACACCTTTCTCTGAAAAAAAAGTAGTACTTTTGCACTGCAAATATGAAGTGTAGGACAAAACATATAATCAAGAGTTTGAAGTGGAAACAATGTGCTATCGTTGTTTTAGCTTTGGTTGTGTGCATCGGTGGATACATTATGTACCTGGAACACACCACTACCCCTACCCACAAAAAAGCACCAGCTCCAAAACCCAAAACCACAACAATCAACGAGCTGAAAATAAACTACGACACACCGCCAATATCATCAAAAAAATATTCAAAAATATTCTGCGACAACAACGACATACAACTCATAGCTGCCGAATCCTACGGAATATCGCAAATATTCAGGAATCGCGACGAGTTCGAAGTGCTTCCGGAGCTTATGGAAATAAACTCTTGTGCATTGTATAAGGTGAACGACCTCACCCATTCTTTGCCCTATCTTGTGCCGCTAGCCAGAGTGTTGCTAGACGACATAGCCATACTTTTCCAACAAAAAGTAAAAGAAAAATACCCCAACTCTAACTACAGAATCATAGTTACCAGCCTACTACGAACCCAAGAAGACATCCGACGACTACGTCGGAGAAACAGAAACGCAACAGAAAACTCCTGCCACCGATTTGGCACAACATTTGATATTGCCTACCGCAGTTTCGACAAAATAGAAGGAAAAGACATTGATATTCCTACTCTAAACTACATACTTGCCGAAACTTTATATGAGCTAAGACTCCACGGACGATGCTTCGTAAAATACGAGTATCGCCAAAGATGTTTCCACATAACAGTACGCTCTGCTAATATTAAGTATAAAACTATTAGCGAATACATTAACATTGTAAACAAATATGCTAAAGCTGAATACGGGAAAAACAACTACACTTCTGCCGACACAGCTCAAATGCAATATGCAACAATGGTACCCGTAGAAAACACAAATGCATCCGAAAAGAAAAATACAAAAGAAAAAAAATACAGCAACACGAGTGCTATGCCCACCTACAAAAGTCCTCAAGAATACAAAGACGAATACTACAACAGCAACGGCCCAATATTCTAGCCCTCTAAAGTCTGCGTCGTACTACTACATATTGCCCTATCCCATCACCCTGTCTCTATTAAAGTAACTTCTAAAAATTGCTTTACAAGTGATTTACGAAATACTGACTTCTTCGATGTTGCTATCGCTCGAAAGAGCTAATGCTTAGGCATTGCTCTTTACTCGCTTAATCGCAACGTTCTTGAGAAGATTTTTACTTTCTTTTGACCCATCATAGCTGGCTATGCGACCCCAAAAGGAATAGAAAGATTTCAAGAAAAAAAACGTAAAGCACGCAAAAGTTCTTTTATTTCATGATAATATTTCTTAGAACGTGGAATTTTTAGAAGTTGCCTTAACAACAATGCTAAATATCCTATATATTAACAACCCATCATTTAACATGAAAAATAGCATATTTCTCCATATTTTCTCATCAATATACTTAACGAGATATTACAATAAACAACTAATAATCAGACACAAGATTTTTCATTATAACACACCTGGAAAGCCCCGAGCACCAAAGCCGGGTTACATTACGAGGAAAATATACCGCCATCGGGAGGAAACCTAGGTTCCCTCGCGATGTAAAATAGAATACATCGAGAAGAAAAATTCGCCACAAAGCGATAATCGCCCCACTTTTTCGTCATCAAATGAACATACACAAACTATTCTTTTAACATTCACCAATCTTCATTAACATTTCAAACACTGCAAATCACAAATAGCAACTCCTAGAAAATGCTTCACAAATAAGCAGTCGTAAAAGTTTTAAAAGCTGTACAGTTACGATGCAAAACCATGCGGTTTACGACTTAAAACTGCCATAGTTTCGACCCATAAGTATGGCACTTAGGAGTGATAAACCCCATAGTTTAAAGTTTAGTCAACAACAAAAAAAAGGAGACACTAACTAAAATAGCATCTCCTTTTCCTGCATTACGCAGTTATATCAATGAACACCAAGAGAAATTTTCCTACATCAAATCTTTACCAATATCTCTTCGGTAGTACTTATTTTCCCATTGTATTTTTTCTACAGCTTGGTAGCTTTTTTGCAATGCAGCATCCAATGTATCGGCAAAAGAAGTAACACATATTACACGTCCGCCATTGGAAAGCACTTCATTATTGGCACCTAGCTTAGTTCCGGCATGAAACACTAAACTATCTTTTACGTCACTTATGCCTGTTATAACGTCCCCTTTTGGATAGCTTTCGGGGTAACCTTTAGCCACCATCATCACACATGCAGCCACTTGCGAAGTTATCTTTAATTCCATTCCATCCAACGTTCCATTGAAAGTTCTTTCAAACATTTCCACTACATCAGATTCTATACGAGGAAAAACGGATTCAGTTTCGGGGTCGCCCATACGAACATTATATTCTATTACGTAGGGATTGCCATCCACATTCATAAGTCCTATGAATATAAATCCTTTATAATCGATATTTTCTTTACTTAAACCTTCTACAGTAGGTATAACAATTCGTTGTTCCACCTTTTGCATAAAATCCTTATCAGCAAAAGGCACAGGCGACACTGAACCCATACCACCGGTGTTTAATCCTGTATCTTTTTCACCTATACGCTTATAGTCTTTAGCCTCGGGAAGTATTTTATAGTTCTTTCCATCGGTAATAACAAAGACCGAAAGTTCTATACCATGCAAATATTCTTCTATCAAGACCTTCGAAGAAGCCTTACCAAATTTGGCATTATTCAGCATTTCCGATAGTTCTTTTTCTGCTTCTTCCAACGAATCCAATATAAGCACACCTTTTCCGGCAGCTAACCCATCGGCTTTAAGCACATAAGGAGGTTTCAACGAACGCAAAAAACTAATACCTTCGGCAATATTTTCTTTGGAAAAAGTACCATACCTAGCAGTAGGAATAGAATAACGTTGCATAAAAGACTTTGCATAGTCCTTGCTACCTTCCAATTTAGCACCCTCCATAGAAGGGCCTACTACAGCAATGTTTTTCAATGATTCATCGGCTTTGAAGTAGTCC
>JAFZEK010000168.1 GCA_017560705.1 Bacteroidales bacterium
AACAAATTAGCATTTCAGGGCTTGTAATTTGCAAATATACAAAAAAAAATTCATTGACAATACTATTTTGCAATAGTTTTTTTTAACACTTTTTTCTAGCATCTATTTTTAGCTCTTATCACAACCTTTACTCCCTATTAATGAGAACTTTAGTTCTTTTACTAATTACATCACCCCTGCTCCAAATATTTTCATTGAAAAAAATATTTTTCTTCCGCTACATTATATTATATAATAGTATCACACAAAAAAAACTATTGCACAAAGCGTTTGCAATAAGGTTGCCATGACTGCAAACCTCAAAAGCAATTCAGCGAAAGCAGCCTCACTCTATAGCAAGGCCACTTCCACCAAACAACGCTCTAATCATCTCGCCTAAACCTCCAATATATAATAGTACTTTCTATTTTCACCCTTGTAGTAGCCCTCTATCATAAGTTTGCCACTCATAGTTCTTATTTTATCTATATCGGCTTGGGTTCTCATGGGTTTTCCATCAACTGAAGTAATTATAAATCCGCTCCGTACACCTATCGACGAAAGAAATGAACGCCCCGTATTCACTACCTCCACTCCATATTTCAAATTCATTTTATGTAAACTTTCTACAGTAGGAATAGCAAATTTTGCTCCATACATATCAAATGTTTCGCTGCGTTCTTTCTTCTGAACAGTGGTGTTTCCATGCAAATTCAGCAGTCTCGCTTTCGCCTGATGTTCAGTACTATTGCGGTCGTATGTCAGCACTATCTCGTCGCCCGGGCTGTATTTTCCCATCTCTTCCATCAGTTCAGCGTAGCTATTCGTAGCTACTCCGTTTATTGCCAATATTATATCACCATCTCTAAGCCCAGCATTATACGCAGCACCGTTTTTGAGCACCCTTCCAATGTAGACTCCTTTTATTTCCTTAAGACCTTTATATTCAGCCAATCGGCTATCTACTTCCGCAATGCTCACCCCAAGATAAGCCCTCTGCACATAGCCGTATTTCTTCAAATCCAACGCCACCTTGTGTGCAAGATTCGACGGTATGGCAAACGAATAACCGGTGTAATAGCCATTGCCCGAAGCTATTGCCGTTATTATCCCTATCAGCTTACCCTCAGCATCCACCATAGCTCCGCCACTATTACCAGAGTTTACAGCAGCATCGGTCTGTATGAACGATTCTATGGGGCTTTCCATACCGTTGGTATTCTCTATAATATCCATATAACGTGCTTTGGCACTGATTATTCCAGCCGTAACGGTTGAAGTAAGATTAAAAGGATTGCCTATTGCCAAAACCCATTCTCCCACTTCGGCTCCATCTGAATTTCCCCACGGAATACGTTGCAAACCAACAGCTTCTATCTTTATAAGAGCCAAATCGGTAGAAGGGTCGTTGCCTACTAGCTTAGCACTGAACGTACGTTTGTCGTTCATAGTCACCGTTATACGCTCAGCATCCTGCACCACATGATTGTTGGTAATAATGTATCCATCTTCCTCTATCACCACACCCGAACCGAAAGCCGTATATGTTTGGTCTTGAACGCCTTTGTTTATAATCATTCCAAAAAAGTTCTCATACAAAGGAGTTCTTTTGGTCAGCTCCGTTTTTATATGTACCACAGCATCCTTACAGTTGCGTGCCACGTGAGTAAAATCCACAAACCGCAATTCACCACCATCAGCTGCAATAGGTGCAGTTTCAATCAGTTGTTCCACATTGCATTGGCTTGCCTGTTCATTAGTTTGTACGGGAAATGTACAGCTCATCATCAGCGAGCTAGCTACAATAATAGCAAGTTTTTTTCTGTTCATATTCCTATTTTTGATTTTGGTTTTAATTGGTTGGATAACTAAAAAATTTCCCTTTTAGTATAAAAACAGCCATCATTTATTCTTTTTTGAGTCAATACTTAAAAATTCTTGCCGACAAAAAACACATTGCAACCGCAAAAACTAACAGCAATAAGTAATCCTATCACAACACGGCACTCACTTCTAGGCTTTGAACAAAAAAAATCTCTCACCCTAAGGAAACCGGTCAAAGAAATAAAATCTATACTATTATAGGCAACTTCTAAAAATTGCTTTGCAAGTGATTTACGGAATTTTTTTGAGAAGATTTCTACTTTCTTTTGACCCATCATAGCGGGCTATGCGACCCCAAAAACAATAGAAAGATTCCAAGAAAAAACGTAAAGTACGCAAAAGTTTCAAAGAACACTCTTTGGTTTATCCGAAACGTGGATTTTTTTAGAAGTTGCCTATATATATGTAGATTTCGATAGGCAAAATAAGCCGACCATTGAAATTATACAAATTAACCATTATTAATACACCTCAAATTAACACGCAGAAATAAATTGATAACATATCCATAGTTTTTATCCAATTCTCCACGAGTTACCGACTCTCGAGAAAGTCAGCACCTAGTCCCACACTTCCCCTAAAAACAAGCATATAGTGTAAAATGAATAATACCCAGGTATAAATGTTGGCACACCAAGGTTTGGTAGACTTCATACCTAGGTATTATTATTTCGACCGGGAGGATTTTTTACTACATCGTGATGCAGATAAATCTACATCACGAGAAAATTCCATCTCCATCGGGAGGAATTTTGAACAACGTAGTATAAATTTAGAATATAGTCAAAATGTAATTCACTGATAATCCATGTTTTCTATTTTACACAAAACATCTGATTTTTTTGGGGAAAATGGCATATTTTCAGCCCATTTCGACACCTATATTTAACACTAGCAAGACTTATGTTTAACAAATAACATTTATTCTAAATCCGAAACAAGAATACTTACTTTAGACAACGCTCTTCAAACACACTTCCCTTTGGCGAGGCAAGATTTTACCAATAGTAAAAAAAATAATTTTTCTTGGGAAAATACTTGCATATTTCAGAAAAAATTCCGTACTTTGGGCGGTAATTATGTAGTGCAAATATCATAGTATCCTACTGATTAACACCGTATACACAACAATAAATGCGTAGACTTTTTCAGTCATTATTGGCTAAAAATACGCAAAAAACATCGCTTCAACGATTTTAATATTGACAAACATACAAAACTTAAGATTATGAACGACATGAACAAACTATGGGGAACATTAGACCGTTCCAATGACGACAAAAGAGCGGCACAAGCAAGTGCAGCAATATTGAAAGACGTATACTTATGGATGACCTCGGCATTGGTCATTTCGGGATTGACAGCAATGCTTGTTGCAGGCAACCCCACTT
>JAFZEK010000169.1 GCA_017560705.1 Bacteroidales bacterium
ACGGTATGCACTTTTTAAGAAATGAGATTTTCCACGCAGGTGAAAGCATTGCGCACCACTGTAAAGACCTTGAAGGTTGCACAGGCGGTTGGGGAGACTTTAAAACCTATAAGGCAAATGATGGAAGCATACAAAGCAAATCTATCCGTAGAAATGGACAAAAACTTATCCGAGTTGAACGGCTTAAATATTATAATGAACAAAAACGCAAAAAAAACGACAAAGACAACAAGTTTTACTATATTGTGCTTTTCTATGAGACTATGTGGTATTATTCTTTTTTGCATGTTTTTTTCTGTTTTATTAGTTTGCAAAATTACATTTTATTTTCCATATATAACAACTAAAATGGCATTTTTTTGCTCCTCGACGCAAAATATATTTTCCCACCATCACTATATTTAGCCCCTACATACCGATTTTTACCCCATATTTTGAATTTTAACACCTTTACCACACCTTTTATCCCTTTTAATTTCAAGACATTATAAAAGGAACTATTTTTGCATATCAGAAAGCGTATAAAAGCATAGAAAAACATGGAAGAAATAAAACGATTGTTTGATATTTTGGAATATCGCAAGGGAAAATATCCCGAACGCACAAAGGTTTTAGCCGGAAAAGTCGACGACAAATGGCATTTTTACGACATAGACGAATACATTCGCCTAGCTAATGCCGCTAGTTATGCTTTCCTGAATTTAGGCATAAAAGAAGGAGACAAAGTAGCCATAATAAGCACCAATCGTCCAGAATGGAATATTTTGGATATGGCCATTATGCAGATAGGTGCTATATCGGTGCCTATATATCCAACCATATCGGAAAATGACTATATGTATATCCTCAACCACTGCGAAGCCAAGATTGCTTTTGTCGAAGGCAACATCGTGCTGAACAAAATAAAATCTATATGGCCTCAACTCTCCAATCTAAAACATGTGTACACTTTCATTGACCGTGGCAACATACCTTTTTTGGATCAACTAATAGAAATGGGGGAAAAGAACCCTATGCCCGAAGAGCTGACAAGAAGAAAAAATGCCATCGTTCCGGCTCAATGCTCTACGATAATGTACACATCCGGCACTATGGGGGTACCCAAAGGCGTTATGCTTTCGCACTACAGCATCGTGCAACAACTACTTAATCTACGTCAAACCCCTGCCAAATGGTCAGACAGAGCATTCTCGTTCTTACCCCTATGCCATGCCTACGAGCGTATGCTTGTATTCCTTTACCAATACCTAGGCATGACAGTATATTATGCACAAAGCCTTGGCACATTAGCCGAAAACATAAAAGAAGTGCGTCCAACAATGATGAGCACAGTACCAAGAGTGCTAGAACGATTTTATGACAAGATATACTGCAAAGGAAAATCCTTATCAGGAATATCGCAAAAGATATTTTATTGGGCTATCGACTTAGCCGAAGAATATCGCATTCAGGATTGCGACCGCACACGAATGTACAACTTCAAACACAAGATAGCCGATGCCTTAGTCTACAAAAATATCCGCAAAGGAATAGGAGGCAATTTCGACATCGTAGTGTCGGGTGCAGCTAGCATCCAACCACGAATGGCTGCATTCTTCTCAGCTATAGGTATGCCTGTGTTCGAAGGCTACGGCATGACCGAAACATCGCCCGTTATAGCAGTAAGTTGTAGAGAAAAATACGGCAGAGAAGTGGGCACTGTTGGATACCCTTTGCCAGGTGTAGAAATAAAAATAGATGAAACCACCAACGAGGTGATGTGTCGCGGACACAACGTAATGATGGGCTACTTCAAAGACGAAGAACTTACAAAACAAGTGATAGACAAGGATGGTTGGTTTCGCACCGGCGACTTAGGCCGCTTCACCGACAAAGGACAGCTTGTTTTAGTAGGACGACTAAAGAATATTTTCAAAACATCATACGGAAAATATGTAAATCCGCAGGTCATAGAAGAAAAATTCGCAGAATCGCCTTTCATAGAAAACATCGTCGTTGTAGGTGAAAACAAAAAATATGCAGCAGCTCTTATATCACCCGAATTTGCTTTCTTAGAGTGTTGGTGCAAACGCCACGATATCGTATTCACTTCAAGAGAAGATGTACTGAAAAACCCAAAAGTATTGCAACGATTCACCAAGGAAGTGAATAAATACAACGAATTTTTTGGCGAAACTGAAAAAATAAAGAAGTTCGAACTCATTCCCGATGAATGGTCCACTATGAACGAAATGCTTACCCCTACTCTGAAAGTAAGACGACAATTAGTTCAAGAACGATACCGTGACTTAATAGAAAAAATGTTTCAATAACATTCATCAATGGGTAGCTGACTTCAATGTTTTTTTATAGAATAAAATCCATTCATTTATAGTTGTTCATCCTCGCTAGAGATTTTCCCTCTGCGAGGATTTTTTCGTTTAAACTTCAACGTCGTATATATTCCGAGATTATATTTGTGCCTTAAGGCAACTTCTAAAAATTCCACGTTTCGGATAAACCAAAGAGTGTTCTTTGAAACTTTTGCGTGCTTTACGTTTTTTCTTGGAATCTTTCTATTTCTTTTTCAATCGCATAGCCCGCTATGCTCAATCAAAAGAAAGTAGAAATCTTCTCAAGAACGTTGCGATTAAGCGAGTAAAG
>JAFZEK010000170.1 GCA_017560705.1 Bacteroidales bacterium
GGATTCAATAGTAGCACAATTAAATACTCTAGCCCCTATAGATGTCACCTTATAATAAGTGCCATTGTATTCTACCGAATCGGGAACAACCATATTGCCACTATAGAAAACACATCCATCATAAGGATTTGCTACAAGTTCTACTTCGCCGTTACCTATAAACCTATAATAAAATCCACCTGCTTTAAAATTTGAATAAGCCTTAAGCTGCATACTAAGCAACGTAAACAATAAAATTGTAAGTATTTTTCTCATATTTTCAATTCTCCTTGTATTTAAATTAAGGGGAAGAAGCAATAAGTTCTTTCCCCTTAAAAATTCTACACCTATTCTGATATAGTAATAATGAAGTTTTCGTCTTCCATTCTTACAGGATATGTTCCAGCTGGAATATAATCCATATTTACTACAGCTAAAAGCTCAGAATCCGAAATCGGCAAATTTTCTTCGAATGTAATCACACCTTCGTCAGCAAGATTTGCAAAATCTTCCTTTTCTTCGGCAGACATATTCGCAGTACTTATTTCCAAAGACTTCAAGACGCCGTTTCCATCAATACGACTTAGAAGATAAGTACCATATTCTAGATCGGAACTTGGGCGTTTTATAATAATTAGACATACACCAAGATTAGTTCGTCCTTCAGCACAATATCCAATATAATATGAATGTCCTAAAGAATCCCATTTCTTGTCTGTGTGCCAATACATTATTATAGCATCTGATGTAATTGTTGTGCCACCACCGCCACCACCATCTATAGGGGGAACAGCTTGTGATTTTAATTCCATTGCAGGAACATTGTTGGTTAAAGACTCTTCTTCTTTATTACAGCTCGTTAAGGACGCTACTCCTATCGCAACAGTTGCTGTCGCCAACATTGCGATTTTTTTTATTCTTTTTCTCATTGTATTAATATTTGTTTTATTTAGCAGAGCAATATAAGTTTGGTTTCTGCGTTAGAGGGAGCAGCATTGAACCTTTCCAAATTCTATGCTTGCCACCTCTGTGGCAGACATCCCAAAGGTGCTTGTGCATACAAGGTTGGAAATTGCCAGCAATTTATTTTGTTGTTTCCATTCCTTTGTACTCGCACCTTTGTTTTCTTATAGTTACTCCAGTATTTGCATCAATATTAGCTTATTTATTTTCTTTTAAACACATATTTTGTACAATTATCTCTATTTGCATTTTTACTATCTTTTTCCACTCCTCCACTCTTATGAAGGGTGTTACGTTGGATGCATACTCTCCAGCAGCCATCTGCCTCTATTGGGTTTGTCACTCATTGTATTACTTCTTTTTCTGCGTTAATACAATATTTACTCTCTTTCTTGTGAAAGGTTTGCAGCCATTGTAGTACGACTTCCACCTCCTGGAGGAGTGGCTGTACCAGTATACAATCCACTACCTTCGTCAAAATAGAATCTCACATTATAACCTTCTAGTCTCTTTTTCTTCACCCATTCTTTCATTTCCGCCTCATTCGCAGTCTTAAAAGTTTGAGTTTTAGCCGGAGCATATTCAGGGTTATCATTTCCCTTTATATTGATAAGATGTCCTTCACGAGCCAACCCTATCAAATAGGTTATAATCATATCATACTCCTCTTCCGAACCGAAAGTTTGCTGATACACTTGACCATCTACCGAGTAATGAATACTAGGGTTTACATTTGCCAAATTCTTTTGGCAAATTTCATTATTCTCTAGAGAATAATCTTTTTGGCACGAAACTGCCATACTTCCAAGCACTATACTAAGTGCAGCAATTTTCAAATACTGAATTTTCATATATAGTTTATTTATTTTTTAAATCTTCAAATGCTTTATCAATAATAGCAACATCCTGAGCTTCTGTCTCTGTATGATAAATTGTAACTACTTGTTTTAAATAAGAAGTATACACTGTATTTTCATAATATACCAATGTATCTGTCACAAAAGTTGGAAAATACGCTCTAATTAATCTTGTTCCTATAACTTCCACTCCTTCATATATCTTTTGTTTTTCATTTTGGCTTAGGTCAGAAATTTTAAAATCGCGGCACAGCGAATCCCACCCTATTGGTGTTTTAGCACGCAGTATTGTGGCATCCACCGCCAAGGTGTCGTTCACCTGAAAGGCTTTGGCAAAGGTGGCTTCCACGTTTGTGCTATTGGCATAGTGGCGATATATCTGTTGGTTTTTATCGTCGAAGCTAGGCATCAGCCACGCATAGTACTTTATAGCCACAGTAGCAAGCGCCACTAGTAGTAGCAATAAAATATAGCGTATGACACTTTTCTTTAGCATAGGTGTAGCGTATTGGTTAAGTGATTACATACCTTAGCGGGGTGTAGGGCATCGTGGCCCAAAACATATTTGCAGTCGAAGTTGGGCAAGACGCTGTAGGTAAACACAGCAGTAGCCACAAGCATCATGGTTTTAAAACCATTCTTAGCACGAGCCCTGTTTCTATCCCATCGGAGGCATTGCTGCTGCAATTGCTGCACCATCATCATCACCTCGGCATCCATCTCATAGCTTTCAGCACACCTGTCCGCAAGCCTTTGTTCATCATTTTTTATCTTATTCATCATTTTATCTTCTTTCATTTATTATTCTTATATAGAGTTCTAATCTTTTCTTCCAGTCGTCTTTTTTGCTGTCTTACAGCACTGTGTTTCTTACCCATTATTTCAGCCACCTCTTCCAATTTAAAACCTTGGAGGTATAATTCTAGGAGCTTACGGTCGGCATCGGTCATATATTTGGACAGCTCGCACAGTTCGCTCTCTTCGGGCTGGTAGCATAGGCCGTTGGCATCACCAAGCATCTCGTAGCCTTGGCTACGCCTTTTTTGGTCTCTCAGGTTCATCAGTAGCACATTCTTAGTCACCCCTTTCACTAGCATTTCTTCGCATTCCCTAAAACGCTCTACGCTAGTATTTGCCAGTATTTGCCACAGCCTAAGCGACACCTCCTGCACAATATCGTTGCGCAAGCAAGTGTCTATATTGGCCTTTCGGCATCTACGCCAAATGAATTTACCATACCTATCCAATATATACTTATAATATTTCAACATCTCATCCGTTGGCATACTAATGTATTTTCATACTATAATATATTGCACCAAACGTAAAAAATGTTACATTTGATATGTTTTTTAATATTTTTTGTAGCGGTAGGGTGTACCGCAGAGGTGTAGGCTTCCATTCCCCCCCTAAGAACTGACGAGCTTCAGATGGTGCATCACTACATACGAGCCACGCCAAAAAGCATTAGCAAATTGGAGAAATGAGACACAGAGTCCACCACACTTAGCCATCGTAAGTATGGGGTTTAGAGGTCGTAAGTATGGCACTTATGGTGCCTAAACCCCACACTTAGGGTCCCCAACCATGGTAGTTTTGCATCGGCACCCCCCACGAAAAACAACGAGATAGCAGTAGAAAGTGTAAACCCCCGTCAGCCGATAATCATCAATCCGTCAACAAAAACCAGTCGACCGTCAAAAAGATGCCAACCCAAACCAGCTAAAAAAATGAGTTAACTCGTAGAAGATTTTGAGTTAACTCGCAGAAAATTTTGAGTTAACTCATAGGTATACGATGAGTTAACTCGTAGGAAATTTTGAGTTAACTCTCAGGAGATTTTGAGTTAACTCATTTTTGTAGGGTAGCAGCATCTATCCTTCAAAAAACCGTAGAAATATATCTAAAAAAACAAAAAAAGGGCGACTTTCCAAATTAGAAAGTCACCCTTTTTACATATCAAAAACAGAAAACTTATTCCATTTCTTTAGCTATCTTAGCAGCAATGTCTTTAAACTCTTGCTCGGAAAGAGCCACACGTTCCTTTTTAAAATCCAAATCTCCAACACCATTAATAGGCACGAGATGGATATGAGCATGAGGCACATCAATTCCAATAACAGCTACACCAACCTTAATGCAAGGGACAGCCTTAGCCAAAGCTTTAGCCACCTTTTTGCTAAAAAGATGCAGAGTAGCAAAGGAGTCATCGTCCAAATCGAAAATATTATCTACTTCTTTTTTAGGGATCACAAGGACATGCCCAACAGCAATCGGCGATATATCCAAGAAAGCTAAACACTCCTCGGACTCAGCCACACGGTAGCAAGGAATTTCTCCGTTGCATATTTTAGTGAATATCGTTGCCATAAAAATCAGAATTTAATAATTAACGATCCACCGCAAGAACCTCAAAGTTCATAACACCTGCAGGCACATTCACTTCAACAACATCGCCCACTCTTTTTCCCAACAAAGCCTTAGCAATAGGCGAAGAAACGGAAATTCTGTTCTTCTTAATATCAGCTTCGCTTTCAGGAACAATGGTGTAAGCAATCTTCAAATTAGTCTTGGTATTTCTAATTTCCACCTTCGAAAGAAGAAGGATTTTAGAAGTATCAATCTTAGATTCATCCAACAAACGAGCATTGGCAATGAGATCTTGAAGTTTAGAAATACGAGCTTCCAAAAGCCCTTGAGCTTCTTTGGCAGCATCATATTCGGCATTTTCAGACAAGTCGCCCTTATCTCTAGCCTCGGCAATAGCAGCAGAAGCAGCAGGACGTTCTTTAGTAACAAGATAGTTCAACTCGTCTTTAAGTTTTTGCAATCCTGCTTCGCTATAGTATTTAATTTCTCCCATACTATTCAAATAGTTATTATATATACGTGGTCAAAAATAATTATCAAGAATAACTACTATAAACAATCAACATAGAAAAAAGTTCTTCAATAGAAGAAAAACATTAGGAAAGACCGAAGTGGTCTTTCCTAATGTAAAAAAAAGTTCTATGTAAGATTGTTATCTTAGAAGTTCAAAACAACACCTATAGAGTGAGATCCTTTGAAAGGTTCAGCAGATCTATAAGAGTAGTCAAATCCAAGAGTAGGAACAACTTTGTCACCTTTCTTCTTAGCCAAAGGCACGTTGAAAGTAGCACCAGCAGTAGGGCCTGTTTGTGCAGTAGTACGAGTACTATTGTCGAAAATACCATTTTCGAAGATAAAACCGGCACGAACTTGGAACATATTCAATAAAGAATATTCAGCACCTAATATGAAATTATCTTTCATAAAAGCATTAGATCTGAAGTTACCAGCTACAGTCAAACGTTGATCGTAAGATTCAAATAAGAAGTCGTAAGACAAACCGATGTTCAAACAAGTAGGCATTTCGAAAGCTTGAGAACGTTCTTCAACAGTTTTAGAAACGCCACCCCAGTCAACCAAAGTACGAGCTAAACCGTCACCAGAGAAACTCAAAGCAGGTCCAATGTTCTTTAAAGAGACACCAAACTTGAACTCATTGTCGTCGCCGGTTACGTATTGGATACCTGCATCGATAGCAACACCCATAGCCGATACGTTGTCAGTAGACTCAGAAATAACCTTAACATTAACACCACCATGAATGCTATTAGAAAAAGAGTGAGCATACATAACATTGATGTTGAATAAAGAAGGAGAGTAAGTACCATTAGTACCTTGTTCAGGACTTTCCACAGTTGTGATAGGAATATCGCCGAAACCAACACCCATGATAGCAACACCAATAACGTCAGCATCGCTCAAACGTTGACCAAAACCGAAAGCATTAATGGAAGCACCATAACCGCTGAACCATTGAGTGTTAGAATAAATAGCTTGAGTATTACCTAAGAATGCTAAACCAGCTACGTTGGTAAAAGAAGCTTCTACACCTTGAGCACAAGAAGTATTTACTCCGCCCCAACCAGCACTACTTGCCCATGGGTTAATAAGTAACTCGCTAGCACCAGCAGTACCTCGACGATCATCATTCCCTGCTATAGCGGCTTCTACTGAAAGTACTGCAATCAGCGAAACCAATACTAATATTTTACTATATCTATTTTTCATATCAATTCTATATTTTATATATTCGCGACATCAGTTAATTAAAATTGGAATGCATTTAAGTCAACTGGACGCATTGTTCCAAACCATTTTATTATCTTATCACCCATTGGTGTTGAAACATGAATCAAATACATACCACCAGAAATTGGCAAACCTGTATGTGTTTTCAAATCCCAATCCAATGTATAACCTGTTGAAGCATTACCAGCATCACTTGGTGAAGGACCTAAACGTCTTACCAATGTACCATCAACTGTGTAAATAGATACAGTAGAAGTAGCAGGAAGATTAGCAATACGAACTCTAGTATCTAACTGGCTAGATGTTTCGTAAGCAGAGTTGCTATAGTATGGATTTGGTATTACAGAAATATTATCCAAGATTGAATTAGTCAAATCTTCACTAGTTTCATACTGGTTAGTCAAAGTGATAACATCAGATGCCATTTCGAACAAATACATAGGTTTGTTTTCATTTTGCAATGTAGCACCTACGTTAGTAGGATCAGTTTGGTTGTCACTAGAGAACATAGCGTATGGTTTAGAAACATTCAAGCTGATAGTTACATCACAAGGGATGTCATCGTATGAAGTGAAAGCAAATTCACTAGAAGTTAATACAGGCATGTTAACCCACATAACGCTAGAGAATAACAAAGCAGAAGAGTCACGAACTTCAAGAGTAGGTCTGTTAGCTTCAGTAGCCAATAAACCGTGGTCTAGACCATATCTAACTTCTTGGTTTTCGTATTCCATTATTCTATCCAAAGAACCTAACATTTGGTAAGCCCAAGCACCACCATCGTAAGAAGGAGTCTTGTAGTTAGCAACTTCAGAAGCGTTATTTAATTTCTTGAACAATTGAGTGTTAGCTCCAAGGATATATAAGTAGTGACGACCACCAATTACATAATCGCTAGAACCTAAAGTAAGTTCAGATGTTGGATTCCACAACATATCTTTACCGTTTTGGCTTGGATAACGAGAGTCTTCACCGAACATGATGTTCAAACGTTCACCAGTTTCAACATTGATAACGTATCCTGGGAACCAACCCATACCGTTTTTAAATATTTCATTGCCATTAGCATCAGTATAAGTAGTATCTTGACCGTTCTTACCTACAGAATTAGCTCTACGCAATTGGAAACGACGAGCATTACCTTCAGATTGAGAGTGGTCATCACTCATTTCTAAAACAGGACAACGAGTCCATTTAGATTTATCTTTTGTGATAACGATATAAACACTTGAAATCTTGCTCATATTGTTAAACGACAAAGATTTATTAGAAGCTTGATCGTAGAACGAACGATATACTTTATCGTAAGATTCACCTACACGGTTAAATCCACCATAAGGACCAACTTTATTCTTGTTAGCATCATATTGGAAATATTGTTTGTCTGCTACATAGTATCTCAAAGAGAAAGCTGGGTGATAATCTAATAATGAAGATAATCCGTAAGGAGCCCAAATACCATTATCTACAGAAGATACTTGTAATATCTTTTCACAAGTTTCATTCTTATCTAATGCGTAAGTTTGGTTTACTTGTCTGTCTGAATCATAAATAGATTTGTAGTAGTCTTCATCCAAATAACCACCTTGCGACAAAACAACTTCACCAGAAGCATTCAAGAACTCAACTCTGTTAGCTTCGATAAATTGGTTACCAGAACGAATCCAGTTAGTCACCATAGAGTTATCGTTATCAGCCAAACCGCTCAACCACATTTTGTTTACGTCAGCAAATTCCATCGAAGAAGCTAACATAGAACCATCAATAATAAATCCACCATTGAAAGCACCACTAGTAGTAATGATAGAATCAATAAATTCAGTAGCTACACCTTTACCATCAGAAATAGATATTGAAATACCAAGATCTAATATCAATTGTTCATTGTAACGACCGATAGCATGTTCTGAATTGATAGTGTATACATCATCATATATAGCTTTTCCGTCTTTGCGAGTAACAGTCCACATAGCATCAGCACCAATACCATTAAACTTGATGTAGAATTCACCTGGTTTTACGTTCAATGGGTCAACGATCTTAATAGCCAAAGGACCGTAGTTCTTTTCATAACGAGGTTGAGCTATAATCCATGGATCTTTCATCTTGCCATTAGCAGCCATAGAAGCTTCGTGAGTTTTTTCTTCACCGGCAGCACCCATCAATTCTTCGATAGATTCCTTTGTCAAACGCAATACGTTATTACCGTTACCGAAACCTTCGATACGAGTGATGTAAGGAGAAGTACCAAAAGCAGATTGGATAATAGTACCACCATTTTCAGCTGTTGGATCATGAGGGATAACTTTTATAGGCTCGATAGAACCTTGTTTTTCATTCTTACGACCAGCTAGGTAAGGAGTCTTTTGACCATCTAGCTTGCTAGCATCAGTTGGGTCGTATGCTTTATAACGGTTGTGAGCGTAAGCTACAGCTATAAAGTAGTATTCTTTATTGTTTACAAGTTTAGTGTTGTTACCAACTGCAAAAGCATCGTTAGTAATTCTGAAAGAGTGTTCGATACCAGCGTTAGCACCAGTTACCTTAACAGAAGGAACCATAGCACCAATAGTACCATTCATTTCATAGTTTACTAATTTTCCGATAGGCAATGTAGCAGCAGTATCATAGTAGTTTTCAATATCGCATTGAGCAACCAAACGAGCTTTTGTTTCATCACCTAAGTCAGTAACAGAAACAGTAGCATCTTTCAATTGATAAATTTGATAACCTTCAAATTTGTAAGATCTGTCATCGTTAGTGTAAACGTCAGTAACAGTTTCTTGACGAGTAGTAGTTACGATGTTTCCTTGTCCATCATATAATGGATTTCCACCACCATCCAATACAGTATCAAGCACGCTAACAATAGTAGAAGAGAATTTAGCAATAGAAGGATCTATTTCATTATACTTTTCTTGGTAGTTGTTAGAGTTAGGATTATCATAAGTTAAGTACAATATAACTTCATTGTTCAATTCTTGAGCTACGATAGTAGGAGCATCAGGACCGTCAATGATTTTAAAACAGTTTTCGAACAAAGATTGACATTTGTCATCTATTTCACGCAATAAAGCTACAGAAGCAGCAGGACCACCACTAGCAGATTGAGCGAAAGGAATACCTACAGTAATGTAGTTAACAGCACCAGGTCTTAAAGTAAAAGGACCAGCAGATTGCATGAAACGACGGTCGCCAGGAGAGTTAGCAGCTCCAGAAGCATCACCATTCTTTTCAGTCCATTCGAATCCAGGATTTTGTCCATCAGTACCCCAATTCCATGGGTCGCTATCTCCAGGATACATAAAGTCTGTTACAAAGTCAGTAGTACCAGAAAGACCGTTACCACCAAATTTCCTACGAGCGTTGTTTTTCCAAACACCTGTTAAGTAGTTATAATAGTCATAAGCTTTGCTAGGTTCACCGTTAGCAGCAGAACCATCGTTGTTATAGTATACAAAACGACGCATACCAAAACGTTCGTCATCAACAATACCATTACCAAAGTTTACACCGTTGATAGCACAGTTTCCTACGATGTCGCCAGGAGTAAAGTACCATACACCACCAGTTTCATCATCATAGAACAAATCAGCATTTTCAGATAATTGGATAGTATCATAGCAGTTCAAAGAATCTATCCAATAAGTTTGCAATAGTTCGCTATATCTATCGCTATTTTTAGCTCTTTCAATATCAATTTTAGGATTATCTTTTCCATCAGGATCCATGTAAGGACCTTGGAAGAAGTCGATACCAATAGCAGGAGGATTACCAGAATAAGTTTCAGCAGTACCAGAACCATCTTTATCCTTACCATTGTAGCAATAACCCAAACCACGTTTTACGTCACATCCTACATAGTCATCATGTGCATATCCCAAATCTGGGTCTACCCATTGGCTAAAGTAAGTGTTTCTTAATTCGTATGTAGAACGGTTGATAATTTCGTAAGTGTAGAAAGTCATGTTATTGATTTCATCGTTAGTAGAGAAAGCAAAAGCTTGAGCACGAATTTCCAAACCAATAGATTGACCTTGAGATTCAGTGTGAGAGCTACCATTATCATTGAATACCCACCAAATAGTTTGGTCACCCTTCAATACTTGGTCAGAAAGAATACTACCAGTAATATTTTGGCTACCACCAGTACCATAAACTTGTTCCATAGCACGAGCAGGTTCGTATTTTTCGCCACGGTTAAGGTTAGCTTTCAAAGTTTTTGGACACAATTCATTGTCAAAATCGTAGTAAGGATAATCACCTTTAGTATAATCATAAACACCGTCACCATCCACATCGCGGAAAGGAGCTAAGTATCTAGATTGGTTTTTAGAAGTATTACCATGAGCAGGCCATTCTTTTATAACTTCAGATATAGCATCTTCGCTATAATTAGAATTTTGAGTAGCAGTTATTTGAAGAATACCATCTATAGTATCATATTCATAGTCAAACATTCCACGGAAAGTTTGAACTTCAGATTGAGTTATTTTGAAGTGTTTGTCATATTCATTACAAACTTCCAAAGAAACAGAAGCTTGACCATCAACAGTCAAAGGACCAGGCCAATAGTCGTCACCTTCAGAACCGAAACGCAAAGCAGCCAAACGAAGTTGGTCGTTTACGTCAGTACCCCCTACCCACAATGCTGCACAGAACATAGGAGTGGATGTACCATTAGCAGGAATATAATATTTGGCAATAGCTCCATCATACCACATATTACCATAAGCATTGATAAGAGCACGTACATTGTTGATATTTAACTCTGCTGTACTTTGAGCTCTCTTACAACGCGACACATCTTTTGTTGCCACCTTTTTCTTCACATTCTTTTTCTCCCATTCACAGTCGCGAGCTATAGCCACTTGAGAAAAAGACGCACAAAGAAATGCAACTAATATTACTTTACTAAATATATTTTTCATCTTTATCTTTTTTACAAATTACAAATATGCACCATTTTAAAATTGATAAGTCAACTCTAAACGTATCATTCTAGGTGACGAATAGTTCCAACCCGACATCAACATAATAGCATATAAATCTCTATATGAATCAGGATTCATATATGCATTAATCAAAGATTGAGTTTCAGGGTCAGTCAAATATCCATTATCATCTGGGTTACCTGTTACAGAATAAACGCCCAAAATATTACGTATATCCAACACATTTGTTACTGCAACAGCTGCTCTTAAGAATGTAGGACGTTCTTTTTCACCATTCTTTATATTTATAGTCCACATTTTATCTACAACAGCGTCAACGTAGAATCCCCAAGGCAAACGAGCACCACGGTAGCTACCTACAATTGTAGATTGAAGGCTAGATAAAGCTTTAGTATAAGGACGACCAGATTGAGCAACAGCATTGATGTTTACACCAAAGTTTTCAAGTAGATTAACAGTTTTAGAACGTTCTTCACCGTTTTCATCTTTCACTTTGCGTGTCCATGTAGGTCCATTATATTTTGCACCTCCTTGATAACGGAAGTCTAAGTTTAGTTTAAACTCATGACGACGGTCATCAGCGATAGGACTTAAAACTTTCAATGAAGAGAAACCTTCTTTGATTAATTGTTGCATAGTAGTAGCAGAAATACCTGTACCTTCAGCATATTGTAATGTGTAGTTAGCACTCAAACGAATATTCTTTGTTCTACGCAAGTCATAAGCAAGAGAGAAACCTTTAGTAGTTTTAAAGTCGATGTTGTCGTATGAATAATAGTTAGGATTAGGATCAGCACCAACATATTGAACTAACTGAATCAAATCTCTAGTTTCTTTGTAGTAAGCAGAAATCTTGATAGCAGAACTTTGGTTCAAAGCTTGTTCGAAACCTAATTCGTAGTTTGTAATCTTTTCAGGTTTCAAGTTAGGATTGTTGATAGCTCCGGATACTTGAGACATGAATAAGTAGCTATAGTAATCAGCTTGCCAGCCAGAGGATGGACGACGAGCGATTTGGTCATAACTTGCTTTAAATTGAGATTTATCAGAAACAGGGAATGAGAAAGCGATACGAGGCATTACTACCAATTGAGGTTCGTAATCTTCGAAAGCATCAGCACTCAATGTTGGAGTTGAAGAAATATCTTTACGATATGGAGTTGGTTTTCCAGAAGAACCTTTTACTGCGTATGGGTCAGCAACTTCTACACCATTAGCATCATACCATGTAGAACCAGAACGGTAACCAACGATAGTAGGATTGTCAGATACAGCGTCTACGTAAGGAACCCAGTCATCACCAGCTTCGCTATAAAGTTCTCCACCATAAGCAATGTTACCATTTCTCAATTCTCCTACAGTGTAAGAATCATATAATAAATAAGGATCTTTCAATACCATTTGGTTAGCATCAAAACGGTCTACACGAACACCAATGTTGAAGATAAGGTCGTTATTGAATTCAAATTGGTCTTGGATGTAACCAGCCATGTATATTGGAGAGAAAGCTCCGATAGGACGATTAACTTTATCATTGAAGAAATCTTGCAATGAAGATTTTCCGTAAGTCAAGTTACCTTTATAGTCATATCCGTAGTAAGAAACTAAAGTATTGTTACCACCACCGTTGAATAATTCATCAGCAGATAACATATCGATAGAGAATGCACTAGGATCATAAGAGTCAACGTCTATCCAATCAGTAGCAGACAAACCATATCTTTCGCGGAAAGAAGCATCAAAATAAGTTTGACCATCACCTACTAAACGGTTGTAGCTTACAACAGGATATTCACCAGATTCATCTATGATAGGATTAGACAAGTCCATTTGTTGGATGTGAGCATTAGCAGATTGACGCATAACAGTCCACAAGCTACGAGCATTCAAACCGTAGTAGTGAGAAGTTCTTTGGTCATATTGGAAACCTAATTCCAAAGAGTGTTTTCCAATATCAACACCAGCTCTTGCTTGAACGAAAATATAATCGCTCATAGACTTAGAGTAGCTAGGAGCAGACATACCTACGTTGTTGATAAGTCCATATATGCTAGCAGGAGCATCCCCATTACGAAGACCTCTATAGTTTTGTAACATGAACTCATTAGTCAAATAAGGAGCTATGTCAGCAAATTCTTCAGAAAAATAAAGTTGATTGTTGTAGTTAGCTAATCCGCTATTATATTGAGAAGGAGCAATATATTGCATATTGTCAGCCCAAGCTTGTTGAACTAAAGCCAATTGCTCTACACCGTTAATCATAATACGTTCGTAAGCGTATGTAGGAATTTTTTCAGTGATGAATGTACCTACGTGACCATACTTGAAGTAGTCGCTACCGAAATCTCTGTTATAAGATTCTTGAGAAACTCTTTCAAATTGAGCAGTGATGTTGTACATCATGTTCTTTATAGTCAAGCCCGATTTAGATTTAGGCATAGTAGCGTCAGCTGCAGTATTTTCAGAAGCATCTGGGAAACGATGAGTAAAGTCAGCATTAATAGAGAAACGTTTGTCTTCAGTAATAGAACCAACACCATTGTCGAAATAGCTATTGTAAAGACCGTTGCTCTTTACATAAGAGAACTCACCAGAAAGTCTAAGGATAGCATGTTCAGTGAAAGCAAAATCTAAAGAACCTTCACCATAAGCCATGTAGTAAGAATTATTTTTTCTACGTTTTATAGTTGTAAAATCATCAGCAGTTAAATATTCACCAGCATAGTTGATTTCACCAGTCAAAGGATTATATACCAATGGATTTTGTTCCATTTCGGCAACTTTATCATCGTTTACAACTTGATATAAACGTTCGTTAGGACGATAAGCTTGAGTGTGGGCATATTGACCCAAACCGCTTAAACGGAAACCAAGTAAAGTTCTTTCAGCTCCTTTAGAACCATCTTCGGCTTTACCTTGTACAGTTACAAGCGGACCTGATAAGTAAAGAGAAAGTCTGTTATACAATCTATAGTCCAAATAAGTTTCATAACGTACCGAACCATTGTACAAGTTTGAAGGAGGACGCAAAGTAATAATTTGAGTACCACCAATAGCTTCACCATAGCGAGCAGGAGTACCCCCAAGAATTACTTGAATTTCTTCGATAGCTTCTTTAGGAACATTTACACCAGTAGACTTACGAGCATTACCAACGTAAGTAACCATGTTGTCCTCACCACGAGCAGTACCAGTACCACCATCACTATAACCCACACCAGCGGTTGTTACAGCAACGATAGCATCTACAGAGTTACCCGACATACGGTCGATATCCTCTCTACTAACCCGTTGACCCGATTCAGGGTTTCCTTTATCTACCAAAGGAATTTTGTGTGTTACAATCTTCACTTCATTAAGAACTGTTGAAGCTGTTTCCAGTTTAATAGTTTCAGCATAAGAGAAACCACTAGCCTTAACTGGTACATTTTTTAATAAAACAGGACCAAAACCCACAGCAGAAACTTTTACATCGTAATTACCAGGAGCCAAAGGCTTAATTGTATAATTACCATCAAAATCTGTTTGGGCACCACCTTTCTGTTCACCATTCTGAAGAACGACTACATTCACGAAAGGCTCTGGCTGTTTGTTTGCGGCATTAATAATGGTACCTTTTAAAGTACCTTGTGCAAAAACCGCAATGTTGGCTGCAAGTAGCAACCCGACTGTTAGCAGTACTTTTCTAAACATACTCATCTAATTTTCATGTAAAGAATTAATTTATTTATCTATCTATTTATTTTCTACGTCTTTATTGTAGGGATTTTCCAATATGACGGAATATATCATTGCTTTTCGCAAATCAAATTCTTTCATCTCTTCCACATCCACTACATCCACATCTTCAGGTTTTTGAACTGTATATGGCTCGTCTGTCTTTTTAGTTTCCGGCTCGTCTGAACTATATGTTTCCAGACTTTCATACATTATTTCAGTATGTTCAGCACTATCTACATGTGGTTCTTCAAAACCAAAATATTGTTCCCCTTCGAACCTTCCCAACTCTTCGTTGTTATTATTCTCAGAGAAAACATCATCAGACATTTCTTCTTTCACATCCTCGTATTCGTGCAGAGGGTGTGAAGGTTGATCAGAGTTTTCCAAATCCGTATCAACAGAAGAAGTATTACCTTTTTTCTTCTTTGCAGAGGAAAGCGAAGATAATACAGCTAACACAATAGCAATAATTAGAGACCAATATCCATCCATTTTCTACCATTAAAACAGTTTGCAAAACTAACAATTCTAATTCCTAATTCAAACCTAAAAAATGTTATAAAGAGTTTCAAGAGGTTGAAAGTATTTATTCTCAACCCCTTGAAAACTGTATTTATTTTTTATCAGCAAGTTTAGCGTTATCCTTTTCTTCTTTGCGTTTCAATAAATCGAACACTACTGGTCCGGAAATGCAAACAGAAGAGAAAGTACCGGCGGCAACACCTACTAACAATGCAAATACGAAACCACGAATAACTTCACCACCAAAGATAAACATCATCAACAATACTATCAAAGTAGAACCTGATGAGTTTACTGTACGGCTCAAAGTAGAGTTAATAGCACCATTAACTTGTTCTTGCAATGAGCGTTTTGGATAAAGAACTCTGTATTCGCGAACGCGGTCGAAGATAACCACTGTTGCATTGATAGAATAACCAATAACGGTAAGGATTGCAGCGATGAAAGATTGATCCACTTCCATGTTGAATGGTAAGATTCCGTGGAACAATGCAAAAGCACCTATTGCTATAAGAGCATCATGAGCCAATGCAATGATACCACCAAGACCAAATTGCCATCTTCTGAAACGTAAACCTATGTAGATAAAGATCATCATCAAACCGGCTAACACTGCAATAACAGCATCGCGTTGGATATCTTTAGCCATTGTAGGTCCTACAATTTCTGAACTTATAATTCCTAGAGGATTAGTTTCTGTAGAAGAGAATTCTTTCAATGTAATATCATTCTTGAAGAATGCTTTTGTTCCTTCGTACAATTTTCCTACTATTTCATCTTTTACAGCATCATTATCTTCTTTGATTTTGTATTTAGTAGTAACTTTTATTTGGTTAGAAGGTCCGAAAGTTTTTACTTCAGGAGCATCTTCAAATTGGTTTCCTAAGCTAGAACGAACATCAACAGTGCTCAAAGGTTGGTCGAAACGAATAACGTAAGTTCTACCACCTTGGAAGTCGATACCATAGTTCAAACCACGGATAGCCAAAGAAGCAATACCTACAAGAACAACAGTACCAGCTATTATGTAGAATGTTTTGCGTTTTGCAACAGAGTCATAGTTTACATTTCTCAAGAAGTTTTCAGAGAAAGAGAATGAGAATGTCATATTCTTTTTATGATTCAACATCCATTCAATGCACAAACGAGTGATGAAGATACTTGTAAACAATGAAGTACATATACCCACACACAATGTAACAGCAAAACCTTGAACAGGACCGGAACCGAATAAAATCAATACAATACCAGTCAACAAAGTAGTAACGTTACCGTCGATGATAGCAGAGTAAGCATTCTTGAAACCTTCGGTAACTGAAGTAGCAATGCTCTTTCCGCTTCTTAGTTCTTCCTTAATACGTTCGTAGATAATAACGTTAGCATCCACAGCCATA
>JAFZEK010000171.1 GCA_017560705.1 Bacteroidales bacterium
ATTGAAAATGAGAATACCGTCAAATAAAGTTTGCGACATAGAACGTTTTGCCCATGCCGAGCTGGAAGCCTTGTACCCTAAAAACGAGATACGAACAATGATTCAAATGCTTTTTGAACACTATCTAGGTTGGAACACTGCTCATCTACTAGCCCACCGCAACAGCACCATCAACCAATCGGACTTGCTGAAACTGAACTTTGCCATCAAAGACCTACGCCACGGCAAACCCATTCAGCATATTATAGGCAAAGTATACTTTGGCGGAGCAACAATAATAACCACACCGCACACCCTCATTCCTCGTCCAGAAACGGAAGAGATTGTATACAATATAATATACAAAGAAAAAGGACGTAATCCACAATACATATTAGATATATGTACGGGCAGTGGCTGTATAGGCATAGCCCTAAGCATGGGGCTACCCATGGCTAAGGTCTACGCCACGGATATATCCACCGCCGCCATAGCCATAGCCAAAAAGAACAGCACCGCCAATGGCTGCAACATATCCCTAGCCGTAAGCGACATAATGACAGGAGACAACCCTTTCGGAGTGGAAAAATACGACGTAATAGTGAGCAATCCACCTTACGTGAGAGACATGGAAAAAGCACTTATGAGTCGCAACGTGCTAGACTATGAACCACACTTGGCACTGTTCGTCCCCGACGACAACCCTCTAATGTTTTACAAAAGCATAGTAGCCTTTGCCAACAAACACCTAGCCCCCAACGGCAACTTGTATTTAGAAATAAACGAAGCACTGGGAAAAGAAACCATAGCCCTACTCGAAGAGCAAGGCTATGGAGCTGTGTTACACAAAGATTTTTATGGGAAAGACAGAATGATAGAGGCACACAAATTGCCTATTTAATTTTTATCGTTTCCACAGGTTGAGCATCTTTCTTATCCAATGGATGATACTGATACTTCACCTTTTCAAAATCTATGTCGGCCAAGGCTATACGCCTAATACTATTATTATAGAATGTTTTGTAGTATATTTCTTGGTGAGTAAGGTCTATAACCGAAGTCCACTGAGTGGCACTAGGCAAATCCGGAAGTTCATCTTTCAAGTACTCCATACCTATAGGGATGTCGAAGTTATTAAGTATAGTGAAGCACTGTAGCATGGTTTCTCTAGCAGTCTTTAGCGTAGGTGCAGTGGTTTTAAAGAAAGCCGCCCTTACGAACCTCGACGGAGCAGTGAAGTCGCCAGGCAATCCAAGATAGCCCGAACCATAACTGAACGGATACACATCAATGTTACCCATAGGGTGACGCTTAGGGTTTTGCGAAGTAAGATTTACGTAATTATTAAGATTGGTAATGTGCCATTTGTAGTTTGGCGAGTTGGTAAGCACACCTATAACGTTGTCGTATATATGCACTACACCATCTTCTATCTCTATCACAATCTGCTTGCCGGTCTTGTCCCCTACTCTCCAGTGCAAAGCATTGTCGGCACTAGGACCGGGTTGCAACGACACCACACGCACACCATTTATCCCTTGCTTCACCTCGTCGACAGTAGCATATTGCGACAAAAGCCATGCCACCAACTGCAAGTCGGCAAGAGTAGTAGAATTATAAGCTGCATTATAATCAAGATAACTGCCATAATGAGGGTAATAGAACAAACCCGCAGAAAGCCCCGCTTCGTTTACACCCTCGGCAATAAACTCTTTTTGATGCACAGCCAAACCCACATAACCATACTTGGATTTAAACTTCAATCCGTTGTCGCCGGTGGGAGTCAGCGACGTTTGTAAAAAATGGCGTGGAACGACAACATACATACTGTTCAAGTTCGTTCCACCCCATTCTATAGTTCTAGCCTGAAAATAGCTACCATCGGCAGCCGTAAGCGAAATACCAGTACAGGCACGGGAGGCAAAATAACCACCCACAAACAAAAAAGCAAATAATATCAACTTCTTTTTCATAGTACATTTTTTTATTTACTATGAAAACAAAGAAGAAATACCATTTGTTCACACCCTCGAGACACTTTTTTTAGGCTATGGCCCTTAGTCTATACCCAAAATAGTTTTAAAGTTTTGAGTTAGCAATGCTTTCACCTCAGCCATGTCCACCTCTCTTGCCAATTCTTTTTGCAACGAAGTAACACCTTTATCCACAAAGCCGCAAGGGTTTATATAGCTAAAGTATTTCAAATCGGTGTTCACATTGAAGGCAAATCCATGCATAGTCACATATCTCGAAGCTCTTACACCTATGGCACATATCTTTCTAGCACGTGGCGAATCTTTTTCAAGCCACACACCGGTGGCACCGCTAAGTCTGTCGCCCTCTATGCCATAATGGGCTAAGGTTCTTATAATACACTCTTCTATATTATATATGTAATCCTTCAACGACAAGTTGAAGTTCTCTAAGTCCAAAAGCGGATAGCCCACTATTTGTCCCGGTCCGTGATAAGTTATGTCGCCACCCCTATCTATAGGGAAAAACGAAGCATTTATCTTGGCAAGGAAATCATCGTTCACTAGCATATTCGATGGCTTGCCATGCTTGCCCAAGGTGTATACGTTAGGATGTTCGCAATACACTATTTGTTGCATTTCCACTGTCGATCTCTTTGCCATCTTTGCAGCTATCATAGCATCAAAGATTTCTTGTTGTTGCTTCCACGACTCGGAATACTCTATCAAATTCCAATCAATAAATTTTACCATGTCTCTATCTCTCTATAGTTATTATCAACGCGTTTCCCATTCTTGCAGTTCCATTTCCCTACCATTTAGGATGTTCAAATAGTTTTGGTATCGCGTTTCGTTTATTATTCCTTCTTCTACAGCTTTCTTCACTGCACAGCTTGGCTCATGCTCATGAGTGCAGTTGGCAAACCTACAGTTATGCAGCACCTCCCTCATCTCGGGGAAGAAATGTGTTATCTCCTCTTTGGAGAAATTCACCATACCA
>JAFZEK010000002.1 GCA_017560705.1 Bacteroidales bacterium
AGAAAGGTGTCCTCTTTCGTCGTATTTGTATATACGTTTTTCTTCTATAGTACCTTCTTCAGTGTATCTAAGCTCTTCTAACAGTTTATTATCTTTGCTGTAAGTAGAAGTTTCTCTTCTCGACATTTTTTCGTTGCTTCCATACACGGTACGTTCCACGCAGTTACCTCTTTCATCGTTAAGGTAGGCAGTACGAGCTGTAATTTTGTAGTTTCGGTCATATTCGTTCCAGCCTAGCCAATATCCATTTTTGTCAAAGTAATAAGAGTAGTAGGTGAATTTTTCGCCGGCGGTTTCAAATCTATCTTCCCAGTTACCTCTTAGGTCGAAGGTTATTGAGTCGGTAGACACTAGTTGGCGTTCGCCATTTACTACTATATTGCTGTTATAAACGCGAATAACTATATAGTTTACATCGCCTTTTAGCCCCATGTATTCAGTAGAATTTTTATATTTTTTTGAGGCAATAGAGTACTTGAATTTCTTTTTAGCAAAAGCACTTCCTGTTCCTAATAGTATGGAAAGGATTAATGTTGTTATGATTAGCTTTCTGTTCATTTTATTTTATATTTATTGTTTCTTCATTTATTTCTGTTTTATATTTTCTTTTCCATGCAAAGAAAACAATTGCAAGCACCAAAGTTATGAATCCTGCTATGCAATAGGCTAAATTTTCTGGCAGTCCAAAACCCTCTTTTTTTGCTATAAGGATAAAGGTTGTGCAAACCATTGTCATAAATAACGCAGGAATTAATGTTATAATATATACTTTTCGTTTTTGAGCTAAATAAATTGTTATAGCCCATAGTGTAGGCACTGATAAAACTTGGTTTGCCCACGCAAAATATCGCCATATCATGTCGAAGCCCTCGGCATCTTTTATTTCCCACACTAGTATTCCTGCTGTTATAGCAAAGATAGGTATAGATATTACTAGTCGGTTTTTAATGGATTTTTGGTCATATTTCAAGAAATCGGCAACTATAAGTCGTCCCGACCTTAGGGCTGTGTCTCCAGATGTTATAGGAGCAAAAACCACTCCAAGCATAGTGAGGATAGCACCTGCTGTTCCTAGCCAGTTTCGGGATATGTAATCTACTATTACTGCTGCTCCCTTGCTTGCGTCTATGTTTTCTTTTCCGCTAGATGGGTCAAAGAAAAAATAAGATGCTGCCGCTGCCCATATAAGTGCCACTATACCTTCGGCTATCATTGTGCCATAAAATATTGGGCGACCTTGTTTTTCGTTAGTCATGCATCGTGCCATTAGTGGCGACTGGGTAGCATGAAATCCCGATATGGCTCCGCATGCTATTGAAATGAACATCATTGGAAATATAGGGGTGCTATCAGCATTAGGCATTTTATTTTCAAGCCCTTCCCATATTTCGGGTAAATGAGGTTGTTTTATAAGTATGGATATCAATATGCCTAGTGCCATAAAAAGTAGGCACGACCCAAACACGGGATATATCTTGCCTATGATTTTGTTTATTGGCAACAATGTAGCCACTATGTAATAGATGAATATAATTATTATCCAGATATATACATCTACTTGTGGTATGATGGTAGAAAGTATTTTAGCAGGACCATCTAAGAACACTACTCCCACGAGTATCATCATAAACACTGAGAATACTCTCATCACCTGTTTCACGCCATTGCCTAGGTATTTGCCGTGTATTTCAGGTAGGCTCATACCACCGTTGCGTAGCGAAATCATCCCTGCTAAGTAGTCGTGAGTAGCTCCTGCAAATATGCTTCCAAATACTATCCAAAGGAATGATGCAGTGCCAAACTGTGCTCCCATTATAGCTCCGAATATGGGTCCAAGTCCAGCTATATTCAAGAACTGGATTAGGAAAATACGCCACGATTTCATGGGTATATAATCTATTCCATCTTGTTTGGTATAGGCTGGTGTTGGGCGGCTAGCATCGACACCAAATATTTTCGACACCAACTTCGAATAAAAAAAATATCCAGCCAACAATAGAACTATGGATAATATAAAAGTAATCATATAAAAATACCTTTTATTTATAATTTCGATTGTTTAAATATATGCACAAAATAAGTTGCAAAGATACACATAATTTCTAAAATGTTGAATGTTTTTTAGTATTCTGTTTTTTACGATTTGCGTGTTAGGTTTATAACTTCTTGTTTATTAATATTTTTGGTAGTTAGTTTTTCAATTATTTTACCTGTTTGTTTGGTTTATATTTTTGAGTGCTATACTAGTGACAACTTCTAAAAAATCCACAAATCACCTGCAAAGCAATTTTTTGGAAGTTCGGATGCAAAATTTATTTTCCTCCACTATATTTTTTACTTTATACTGGTAATAAAAATAAAATCATGTCGTGATTTAATTAAAGCACATTGTAATTTAATTAAAGCACGACGTGATTTGAATAAAGCACATCATGATTTAAATAAATAACATCGTGCTTTTATAAAAATATAGAGGGTGAAAAATTATTTAGAGGGGGGAGTATTTTATAATACATGATATAGTCATGCTTTCAATTTTAGTATCTAGTTTTTGATATACAGGTAACAATAAATATACTGCTATAGGCAATTTCTATAGGTAACTTCTAAAAAAATTGCTTTGCAATTTCTTTGCGAATTTTTACTAGAGGCAACTTCTAAAAATTTCTTTGTAGGTGGTTTGCGGAATTTCGCTAGAAATCTTTTCAAGAACGTTGCGATTAAGCGAGTAAAGAGCAATGCCTAAGCATTAGCTCTTTCGAGCGATAGCAATATCGACGAAGTCAGTATTCCGTAAATCACTCGCAAAGCAATTTTTAGAAGTTGCCTTTAAATTATGACATCTAAGCAAAAAGCTAAAGTTCAGTTATTTATCGTTGTAGGGGAGTGTTGCATTTTAATTTAGAATCTACAATGATTGAAAAACAAATAAAAATATTTCTATTTCCAAATAAAATTCGTATTTTTGTAAGTTCTTTGTGCATATTATCTTTTATGCATATAATAATGTAATAACTACTAAATTAATAAGTTAAGATATAAACTAAATGGCAAATTTGTTATCGAAAATATTTGGGAGTAAATCCCAACGAGACCTTAAGGAGATAATGCCTTTTCTTAATGAGGCAAAAGTGGCCTACGAAACAGTGAAAAATTTGACCAACGACGAACTGAGAGGTAAGACTATAGAGTTTAAGTTGGAGATACAAAAGGCGATAGAAAAAGAAGAACAAGAACTTCAAGAACTTCGCGGACGCATAGAAGTGGAATACGATATGCCTGTGGAAGAAAAAGAAAACTTGTATAAACGCATAGAATCATTAGAAAAAACTGCTTACGATAAAACTCAATCCGTGCTTAATAAAATTCTTCCAGAGGCTTTCTCTGTGGTGAAAGAAACAGCACGTAGGTTTGCTGAAAACGAAGAAGTTGAAGTTACTGCAAACGACAGAGACCGTGACCTTTCTGCCAACCGTGACAGTGTGACTATCCGCGGTGATAAAGCTTATTATAAAACAACATGGTCTGCCGGTGGCAACACCATAGCTTGGAACATGGTACACTATGATGTGCAACTTATTGGTGGTATCGTGCTTCATAATGGAAAGATTGCTGAAATGGCTACTGGTGAGGGTAAAACATTGGTTGCCACTTTGCCTGTATATTTGAATGCTCTTCCTGGAAAAGGTGTACACGTAGTTACTGTAAACGATTATTTGGCTAAGCGTGACTCTGAGTGGATGGGTATGCTTTTCGAATTCCATGGTTTGAAAGTGGACTGCATCGACAAGTATGAGCCTCATTCTGAAGAACGTAAAAGAGCTTATCTTGCTGATATTACATACGGTACTAATAACGAATTTGGTTTCGACTACCTAAGAGACAATATGTCTAGAAACACCGATGAACTTGTTCAACGTCAACATAATTATGCTATAGTGGACGAAGTGGACTCGGTGCTTATCGATGATGCTAGAACTCCGCTTATCATCTCCGGTCCAACACCAAAAGGCGACGTTCAAGAATTTGACCGCTTTAAACCTATCATTGAAAAGATTTACAACGCTCAACGTTTGTTGGTAACTCAAATTCTTGCAGATGCTAAACGTTTGCTTACTTCCGGCGACCCAAAAGACGAAAAGAAGGGTGGCGAATTGTTGTTGCGTGCTCATAGAGGTTTACCTAAAAACAAAGCTCTTATCAAGTTCCTTAGCGAGCAAGGTATGAAATCTGTGCTTCTGAAAACCGAAGCTTTTTACATGCAAGAGCAAAGTAAATATATGCACATCATTGATGATGAGCTTTTCTTTGTTATCGATGAAAAACTTCATACTATCGACCTTACCGAAAAGGGTATGAACTTCTTAGGTTCGTTAGGCGAAGACCCAAAATTCTATCAGTTGCCTGATATGGGTTCGCAAATTGCCGAGCTTGAAAAAGAAAACTTATCTGCCGAAGAAAAACTAGCTAGAAAAGACGAAATATTAAAGAACTTTGCTATACAATCCGATAGAGTACACACAGTAAATCAGTTGCTTAAAGCCTACACTTTGTTTGAAAAGGATGTAGAATATGTGGTTATAGACAATAAAGTGAAGATAGTGGACGAGCAAACAGGTCGTATAATGGAAGGACGTAGATACTCCGACGGTTTGCACCAAGCTATAGAAGCCAAGGAAGCTGTGAAGGTAGAAGCTGCTACTCAAACCTATGCTACTATCACTTTGCAAAACTATTTCCGTATGTACAAGAAGCTTGCAGGTATGACAGGTACTGCCGAAACTGAAGCCGGTGAACTATGGAACATTTACAAGCTAGACGTGGTGGTTATTCCTACTAACAAGCCTGTGGTAAGACACGACTTGGAAGATATGGTGTTCAAAACCAAACGCGAAAAGTATGTAGCTATAATAGCTGAAATAGAACGCCTACGCAACGAAGGTCGTCCTGTATTGGTAGGTACTACATCTGTGGAAGTGTCTGAATTGTTGAGCAAAATGCTTACAATGAGAAAGATTAAGCACAACGTGCTTAACGCCAAATTACACAAAAAAGAAGCTGACATTGTGGCAGAAGCTGGATATGCCGGCACTGTGACTATTGCTACCAACATGGCCGGTCGTGGTACAGATATTAAGCTGAAAGATGGTGTGAAAGAAGCTGGTGGTTTGGCTATCATTGGTACAGAGCGTCATGAATCACGAAGAGTGGACAGACAGCTAAGAGGACGTGCCGGCCGTCAAGGCGATCCTGGTACTTCTCTTTTCTTCGTATCGTTGGAAGATAATTTGATGAGACTTTTTGGCTCCGAACGTATTGCTAAGGTAATGGACAGAATGGGACTTCAAGAAGGCGAAGTTATACAACATTCCATGATTACCAAATCTATAGAAAGAGCTCAAAGAAAGGTAGAAGAAAATAACTTTGGTATTCGTAAACGCTTGTTGGAATACGATGACGTAATGAACAACCAACGTACTGTTATATACAACAAAAGAAGAAATGCGTTGTATGGCGACAGACTTTCTATTGATATTTCTAATATGTTCTACGACACTTGCGAGGTTATCTACGAACAAGCTTATAGAGAAAAAGATTTTGAGTTGTTCAATATGGAAATACTTCGAGTGTTTGGTATGGAACTACAGTTTGCTGAAAAAGAACTGTTTGACTCTAAGAAGGGTAATATTGTAGAAAAGATTTACGAGCAAGTATATTCGTCCTACAAAGAACGCATACAACGCATTGCCGATATGGCGTTCCCTTTCATAAAGAATATATACGAAAACACTAGATACGAAAATGTGGCATTCCCTATAACCGATGGTAAAAAGACAATAAACATCGTTACTCCTGTAAAGAAATCTTACGAAAACAAGGGTAGAGAAATAGGATTGTCTATCGAAAAGAATATCACACTTTCTATTATAGACAACGAGTGGAAAGAGCATCTACGCGAACTTGACGATTTAAAACAATCGGTTCAGAATGCTACTTACGAACAAAAAGATCCTCTATTGATTTATAAATTCGAGTCTTTCAATTTGTTCGAAAAGATGTTGTTCTCTATCAACCGAGAAATTTCGTCGTTCTTGAGTCGTGTATCTTTGCCTGTTAATCAGGAAGAGAATATGAAAGAGGCTCAGAAGCCAATGTCGGACAATAAGAACTTAAAAACTAGCCGCGAGGAAAAACCTGTAACCAATAACACTGCTGAGCGTGAAAAATCTCAACCAGTGAGAGTGGAGAAAAAGGTGGGTCGTAACGAGCCTTGTCCATGCGGAAGTGGAAAGAAATACAAAAACTGCCACGGAAAATTGGAGGAATAAACTTTCTCCAATACATGGAATAGAATAATACACTACAAGTGTATATAATAATATCCAACAGAGGAAAACATTTCCTTTGTTGGATATTTTTCTTTTAGACAACGTCTATAAATTTCTATTGTTTAGGAAATTATTAGCAGGATTCTTCTTTTTTAGGGAAGTATACATCTAGTGCTACAATGGCAGCAGTGAATCCCCAGAAAGGAACGGATAGCTTGTCTGTATCCAAAAAGTTGTTGAAAATGCCATGCACATAATAGGTGAAAAGTCCTAGGGTGAAGGCTATGGCAAGTGTGGATATTCGTTTGCTTCGAGCTGTTCTGTACACTTTTATTCCAGTGGCAAATGTTAGTCCAAACACTAGTACTGTAAACAATGTTCCGAGCACTCCTTGGTCGGCGAGAGGACCTATGTATTCGCTGTGGGCATTGCCTAGATTGCCAGAGTTAGTGCTTATGGTAGACAGTTGGTAGGAGCGTTGGTATTTGCCATAAATGAATTGATATGTGCCTGGTCCCCATCCTGTAATTGGTCTTTCTTCGAACATTCTTAGTGCTGATGCCCATCTGTTTAGTCTTTCTACGTTGGAGGCATCGGTGGATATGTTGGATATGGACTTCACTTGGTCTGCTAGGTTATAAGATGAATCTTGATTGTTTTTTCCTAGTTTGTATAGCACATCGGCTTGATAGGTGAAAAAGAATGCCACTCCAACAGCGGCTATAACTAGCATCCATTTTATTTTCATTCCCATTTTTATGGCGTAGTATACTGCTATAGCACCTACTACACTTATCCATGCTGCGCGTGAGTAAGAAAATCCCAAACCTATGATTAGCACTACTAGTGCTGCTATGGTTAGTGTTTTAAAGAATGGGTTCTTTTGTTTTTCCATTGCCAAAAAGAATGCCACCGGCACAAAGAGTGCTATTGCTACTCCGTAGGCTGTGTGGTCGTTGTAAAATGGTTTCATCACTCGGTGTAGAGTTTGAAGATCAGAGAAGTTGCTCATCGTTTTCACTGTGGAAATGAGTATTACAGTTATTAACGACACTGCGTAGCACCAGAAAAATTGTTTTATACGTATTGTAGAGCGAAATACTTGTGTGGCGGCAAAGAAGAATGGAATCATGAACCAAAACCTAGCGGCAAGATATTTGAAAGATACTTGCGGCATCTCTGATGTTATGGAGGTAATAAGCATCCATATAAGCATGGCAAAGATGGATAAGCTGACCGGGTGTTTTAGTATGGCGGTGTTGTAGGTTTTAGCTACTAGTACTCTAAACATGAATATGCAGCTGAAAAGAATCATCATAGGCTCTACGGGCATGGATAGCTCCATACCTGGAAAAAGTGCAAAGTCTATGGCAAAGGGTGTAAAGAGTGCTGTAGCCATAAGTCCTGTTTCTAGCTTGAAAACGAAGAGCATGACTATTAGTCCTAGCAAAGGTATGCCTATGAGTAAATAGAAATCTTTGCTGAGCATTATAGCATTGATTATGGAAAAAAGAAGAGCCACAGCTACTGCTATAGTAGCTGTTTTGTTCTTCTTAAACCATGTTTTTAGATCTTGGGTCATATATTATTATAGTACTGTGGTTGTTGTTCTTATGAATGGATTATTCATTTTTTTCGCTCATAGTCCATGTTTTCCATCTGTCCATTATGAGTAGAACAAGTATGCACATAACTACCGAAGCCAATGTGCCTAGTAGTACTATTATTATGCGTTTAGGGTAAGCTTTTTTGTCGGCAGGTTTAGCTTGGTCTAGCCAAAATTTGTAGGAAATGCTGTTTTCCAAGTCTGTTTGTCTTTCTGCTAGTTGGGTTTGCAGTGTGGCTAGTTCTTTTCTTTTGCTTTCAAGTAAGTTGTCTATGCTAGCATAGCTACCTTTTTGAGTTTTGTGCGAAGCTATTTCGGCACGTATTCTTGCGGCGGCGGCGGTGTTGCCGTTGCTAGTTTGTTTTGCTAGCTCTTGATACATGCGGTTGGTGTAGTCGGAGTAGTTGTATAGCCCACCGAGGGAATCTTCAAGGCTAGATATTTCTGTTTCCAATCGTTGGCACACTTCTTCCATCACTTGGCAAGCGTTGGTAGCACGTGCTTTGTGTATTCTTGTGCATAGTGTGTCGTAGTTGGCTGCTATGAAGTTGGCTATATCGGCAGCATATTGTGGGTCCACGTCTAGCACGGATACTTCCACTCCTAAAAATTCGGTTCTGCGTACCGATACATAGCTACGATATATCTCTTCCAACTGGAAGTTTTTATCTTTGGCATTAGGGTCTACGCCGTAGTGTTCCATTAGGTTGAAGCGTTGGCACACGTCGTTCATCATGGATTGTGATGAAAGTATTTGTATGGCATATTCGCAGTCGCGTTCTATGCCGTAGTCCATAAAGTCTAGGCTATAGCGATCCACAAGGATGGCTTTGGATATGCGGTTGGAGCTTGTAGGAAAAAGCACTACCGACGATTTGTATCTAGGTGTCACTAGTAGCGAGGCTATGAGCGATGCTACAAAGGATATTATGAGGACTAACAATAAAATCTTTCGCCACTTATAAAAGAATTTCAGCGATGTTGCTAACGAAAAGTCGTTGCCAAAAGATGTGTGTTTCATTTTCTTTCTATGTATGTAATTAATGGATAAGAAACGAAGAAATAACTTTTGTAGTATAAGATTCGTTTAAATTTGTGTTGAAATAAGTATTTTTGTTCTTTTGTTCGTGTGGATTTATATAAGAATAGAGAGACGTTTTGTGCTCGTCTCTCTATTTCGTATATTGACAATTTAGCGGAATATCATGGTGCTATTCTTCTAGCAGGTCTTTTCGCTTTTGTATTATTATGTTTTTCCACTGTTTTCTTATGGACGAGGATTTTCCTATGTGTTCATATTCTTTGGAATATTGTTTTTCGCCAAGTTTTATTTTCAGTTTGGCGTTGTCTATATCGTCCATGTTTCCGTTGTATTTTACAAAGAGGTTGACACCTAGTGGCCATTTCAGTACAGATACGTTGTAGTCGAAATCCATGTTCATAAACTGTGTACCCATAACGCCTACTCGGTAACGGTCCATCTGTAGTATGAATGGCATGAAGGATATTGTTTGTTGTCTTATAAGTATTTCCACAGCAAGGCTGTCAATAAGATTGCGTTCTTTGTTTTTGAACAAAAGAATTTTGGAGAATTTTTGGAATGTTTTGTTGTCGAGCAATACAAGG
This sequence comes from Bacteroidales bacterium, assembly GCA_017560705.1. Classification (GTDB taxonomy): domain Bacteria; phylum Bacteroidota; class Bacteroidia; order Bacteroidales; family P3; genus HGM05376. The sequence continues at coordinate 9,562 of JAFZEK010000002.1, forward strand.
CTGTCGCCACGTAGGTAACACGAAGCTACTAGCGAAGGCATGTTTATTCCAAGAGTGGAATCGAACTCGCCGGTGGCAATGATGTCGGTAGATATAAGTCCTTCGAATGAACGCAACATAGGCAACATCGAGTCTACTTCGGGCAATTGGGTTGTAAGGGTGTGGATATTCAGCTTGTCAATTTTTAGCTCTGCCGAGAAGTCGGCTTTGGATTTGTCTATTGCTTTATATAGCAGTGTGGTGTTCATGGAGCCTAAGTCCGAAGCAAAGTTTAAGTTGTTCAGTAGTATGGATTGATTTTTCAGTATTATTTCTCCATTGATGTTTCTGAAGTTGGCTTTGCCGTAGATGGCGTGTTTTATGTCGGTGCTTAGTGTTATGTTTATATTGTTAGGCACTTCTATTACAGCCATAGGCACTACGGTGTCGGTGGTAGCTGTCAGGCTGTCGGTATTGGTAGTGGTTTCGGTAGTAGCCATGGCACTCATAAGCTCGTTGATGTTTAGGTTGTTGGAACGTAGGTTTATGTCGCCTTTGAATTTGTCTTTGCCTAGCAGTGCATCTTTCAAGTTCACTATTTTACCGTGCATAATGATGTCGGAGTTTTTGGCTTCGGCTATGAAAGTTTTAAGAGCTAGTGTGTTGTTCTCGTAGCTTAATTTTACTGCCGGCGAGGTTATGGGGTAGTTTAGCATTTTCAGTCTTGCTGTAGTGCCGTTTACACCAAGGTTTACGTCTATCTTCCATTTGTCGAAAATGGTTTGTAGCATGTTGGTGTTGGCAGGCTGAGTGCTGTCGCTCATGGTGTTCATTATGTAGTTCAGCGTTTCCTCTGTGCTTAGGTTGCGGTAGTGGAAAGCTGTATCGTTGTTGGTGCATAGGTGTATGGGTTTTAGAGCAATATCCATTTCCATGTTCTTCAAATCCACTTCTATGCTGTCGGTGTTCAAGAATGATTGTTTTGTTTTTATGCTACATCTTAGGTCTGGCGACTGTTTTGCCATGGCGTTGGGCTGCATGCTTATTTGTAGCGATGTTTCTTTGCTGCGGTAGCCCATGGTTTCCATCAGTGCTAGTGCGGCATTGCCAAGGTTTACGTTGGCTAGTGCTGTAATGGTTTTGGAAGAATATTCCGGCGACAGCAATAGGTGTAGGTTCACTGTGGGTATTTTTCCTTTGGCAAGGGTGGTATAGGCAAGGTCTAGGTTGTCTATAGCTATGTCGGCATCCACCAAGTATTTGTCGCTGTATAGCTGTTGGTTAATATCGTTGGTTTTTAAATTTATCTTGGCTTTGGGGAATGCGATGTGCATTGTATCTTTCGGACTATCCACTGCCATTTCTTTCAGCATTATCATAGCCGAGGCGTTCACCTTTTCCCATTGTTGGTTGGTTATGGAACTGAGGGCAGTGTTTATACTTATGTCTACGTTGCTTTTGCCGCTTATATCCATACCTTCTACTACGGGAAAGAACTGTAAAGCACGACCTATGTTCACATTAGTAGCTAGCGAAGCATTCACCAATGGGTCTTTTAGAAGATTGTGTATCTGTGCTTTGGTTTTCAGTGTGGCAAAGGTATTGTCTAGCGAGAAGGTGTTTATCTTGGCGTATGAAGGCACGTTGTTGTTTAGATCCACAAAGGCAGTGGCATCCAACTGTATGTTATTTATCCAAAAGTCTATCATCTCGTGTTTGAACGAGGCATCTTTAAGCACTATGCTTGTAAGCACTGTGGGGTACGAAGCTTGGTTGTAGTTGCCCTTTAGGGTGGCATCAATGTTCAAGCTTCCAGTGGCATCCATGGTGTTCACTATAGGTAGCATGGCGGCAGGCACCATCTTCTTAGCCATGTCTATAGCAGGCACTGAGGCTTGCAAGTGTGCATCTATTACTATGTTAGAGGTATCGGGCATAGCCACATAGCCGTCCATGTCAAACTCAATATCGTTGATGGCAAGGGAGGCTTTGCTTAGGTCTATGCTAGTGCTGTCGATGTTGGCATAAAACTTTGTGCCAAAGTCTATAGTAACGTCTTTGGCTAGCACCACTGAATCGGTTTTTAGGTTTATTTTTTCTAGGCGTATGTGGAAGTTCAGTGTGGCATTAGGGTCCAAGAAGTTGCCGTTCAGTTCTAAGTTGGTTTTGTTTATGTTGGCAACTGGTGTGGGTGATTTGCTTGCGCAAGTGCCGGTACATAGAAATATAGGCCTTGATTCCCTAATGGCCATAATGCAGAAGAGGACATCTGAGAAAATATACTATCAGAGCGATGAGTCTGCAAAGAACCTTACATTTACTGTAAATGAGGGGAGTGCCTCTTTATTGGATGATATCAAGAAAGATTTGCAAGATAAAGGTTATGTGGTAAGCAAGGTAAACGGGTATCTTTTTATCCTTAAAGGTATTGGTATCTCAGAGAAACTTCCGTATGATTATTTTGCACAGCAAAAGCAGCAGGAGGATGAGCCTGTTGAAAAGGATTATATTGATGCTCTTGATGGTAGTGCAAATGTAGCCACATCGGCGAACAAGACTTATCAGATAGGCGACAAGGATAGCAAGAACAAAGTGAGCAAAGCGTATTTGAGCGGTTATGTAAGAGATGCTGTAACCGGTGAGCCGGTTGTGGGGGTAAATGTAATGGATTATGCAAGCAAATCTTATGCACAGTCGGATGCTCACGGTTTCTACAAAATTTTGTTGCCGGTAGGCAAATCTGTCCTTGATGTAAGCGGATATTCTTTGGAGGATTCAAAGGTGCATTTGCAGGTTTATGGAGAGGGTATGCTGGATATTGTGGTAAAGGAGAAAGTCTTTGCATTGTCGGGAATAGTAGTAACGGCAGACAATACAAACAAACTGAGGAACAATAAGATAGGAGTTGAGAAGGTTAGAATGGACAAGAT
>JAFZEK010000172.1 GCA_017560705.1 Bacteroidales bacterium
TGCATAGCTCCTTCTATAAATCCAAAAACATGTTCTACCCTAGAACGTACTTTCGATTTATTTCTATTTGATTTTTTTTGCTTCATCGGATAATGATAGTCCTCGATATCCTTTTTCACATATTTTATCCTTTAAATCATATTGTTTCAATATCTTTTGTTGCCCTACATAAGCACTATCCGCATAAAATTCTTGTCCTCTATCTGATTCATCTAATAGGTTGGGTAATGCTTGAGAATCATGAACAGAAGCCGGTGTTGTTAAACATCTTTTGACGAATTTACTCTTTTTATCTACTTTAGCATGAGCCTTGTAACCAAAATAGTTCTATCCTCCTTTCTGTGTCCAACGTGCATCAATATTTTTAGAAGTTGCCTAGAAAGATTCCAAGAAAAAACGCAAAGCAGGCAAAAGTTTAAAGAAAAATTTTTCTATGTACTTTAAACGTGGAATTTTTAGAAGTTGCCTCTAATATATTGTAGGATTTAGGGTGGTTTAAAAGTTGTTGATAAAAGAGGAGGGATTAAAAGGTGTTATATCGAAAAAAATATGTATCTTTGCAAGTTGAAATAAAAATAAAGAATAAACTATGGCTAGCGAAGAAGAGATTAAAAATCAGGCTAATTACAGTGCCGAGAATATAACGGTATTGGAAGGATTGGAAGCAGTGAGAATGCGTCCGGCAATGTACATTGGCGATGTAAATGAGCGAGGATTGCATCACTTGGTGTATGAGGTAGTTGATAACTCAATAGACGAAGCACTTGCTGGCTATTGTACAAAGATAAATGTAACCATACACGAGGATAACTCTATTTCAGTAGAAGATAATGGTCGTGGTATTCCTGTGGATATGCACGAAAAGGAAAAACGTTCGGCGTTGGAAGTCGTTATGACGGTGCTTCATGCTGGTGGCAAGTTCGACAAAGGAAGCTATAAAGTGTCGGGCGGTTTGCACGGTGTAGGGGTGTCGTGTGTTAATGCACTTTCCGATAGGTTGGATGTAGAGGTGTATCGTAATGGTCAGATATATAGACAGGAATATGAGCGAGGTAAACCTCTTTACCCTGTTACCGAAGTGGGTGCTACCGACAAGCGTGGTACTCGCACTCATTTCCACCCCGATGCAACAATATTCTCAGTGTCGGAATATAAGTTTGAAACGTTGGAAACACGTCTTCGCGAGCTTGCGTTCCTCAACAAAGGAATAGAGCTGAACCTTGAAGACCGCAGGGTGATAAATGAGGACGGTAGTTTTAAAAGCGTTCATTTCTACTCGGAAAATGGATTGAAAGATTTTATAGGCTATCTTGACGAAACTCGTGAAAAGATAATGCCTGAGCCTATATGCATAGAAGGCGAAAAACAAAATATTCCCATCGAAATAGCAATGCAATACAACACCTCTTATTCGGAAAACTTGCATTCGTATGTGAACAACATCAATACTCACGAAGGAGGTACACACTTGGCCGGTTTCCGCAGGGGGCTTACAAGAACGCTAAAGGCTTATGCCGATAAATCGGGGATGCTGGAAAAACTTAAAATAGATATTACTGGCGACGATTTTCGTGAAGGGCTTACTGCTATTATATCGGTGAAGGTGGCAGAACCACAGTTTGAAGGTCAAACAAAGACTAAGCTAGGCAACACCGAGGTGATGGGTGCTGTGGATGTTATAGTTAGTGAATTGCTTACCAATTATTTGGAAGAAAATCCAAAGGAAGCCAAAATGATTGTCAATAAAGTTATTTTGGCAGCACAAGCAAGGAATGCCGCTCGCAAGGCTCGCGAGATGGTGCAACGCCAAACGGTGTTTAGCGGTGGCGGATTGCCTGGCAAATTGGCCGATTGTTCGGATACCGACCCTGCTATTTGCGAGCTATATCTTGTCGAAGGGGACTCCGCAGGCGGTTCGGCTAAGCAAGGTAGAGACCGTAAGTTCCAAGCTATATTGCCGCTAAGAGGTAAAATCCTCAACGTGGAAAAGGCTATGCAACACCGTGCTTTTGAAAGCGAAGAAATAAAGAACATATATACTGCTTTGGGTGTATCCATAGGCACTGCCGACGATAGCAAGGCGCTGAATATGGAAAAACTAAGATACCACAAGGTGATAATTATGACCGATGCCGATGTGGATGGAAGCCACATTGCTACTCTTATTCTTACTTTCTTTTTCCGCTACATGAAGGAGCTTATTGAAGAAGGTTATGTATATATAGCTACTCCTCCTTTGTATTTGGTGAAGAAGGGTAAGCGTTCGGAATACTGCTGGACCGAAGAGCAACGCCTGGCCTACATAGAAGAAATGGGCGGTGGCAGAGACAGCTCTGTACACGTTCAGAGATACAAAGGTTTGGGGGAAATGAATCCTGAACAGTTGTGGGAAACAACTATGAACCCCGAAACACGTATTCTACGTCAAGTGCATATAGAAAATGCTGCCGAAGCCGACAGAATATTCTCTATGCTTATGGGCGACGATGTGCCGCCTCGCCGCGAGTTTATCGAACAAAATGCTACATACGCCAATATTGATGCGTAGTAGAAAAGTTTCATATATTATTAATGGGAGACAATGCAAGGTGTTGTCTCCCATTAGTATAAGAAGATGTAGCTTGTAACTTTTTTTCGAAATGTCTAAAATGGCAACACTGTGTATTTTTAATCCCGAGCATGATTTGGCGTTGGCCAATGGAAGTAGATTTTTTAATGCACCGCAGTCAGCGGCAAAATTTTCTAACGATTGTTGTGAGTTGCTGTTGCACGTTTTTGGCAATGAGAATGCTGCTAAAGATGATAGCGAATTTCTGATAGGCTGTAGGGATAGCATAGCAAAGGGGCTTATAGCTGATGCTGCTATAACTACAGTGAAGCCATGGGGATGGAACTCCGCCATAGTGGAAACACTGCGTAAAGCCGGCATTGACGAGAGTCTTATGCCATCGGCAGAGCAGCTGAATTTTATAAGAGAAATATCCCATCGGGGATTTGCAATAGATGTTTTGGCAGCAGTGAAAGATAAATTGCAGTTGGATATAGCGTTGCCGCAGCTACACGCAGGAACCGAAGATGTGGAACGTTTTTTGACAGAGAGTGGAACACTAGTGTGTAAAATGCCATGGTCGGGGAGTGGAAAAGGTATAAGATTCATAAATGGAGACATGACCTACAACGATAGGCGTTGGGTGGAAAATGTAGTGGCAAAGCAAGGTAGTGTGTTGTCGGATAGGTGTTATAGTGTGGTTCAGGATTTCGCTATGGAGTTCTATGTGGCAGACGAGGTGACGTTTATGGGTTATTCGCTGTTCGACACTAATGGCACGTCCTATAAGAGCAGCCGACTGATGCACGACGAAGCCATAGAGCACCAGCTGCATAAGTGGGGCATAACGAAGGATTTTCTGTTCAGCATAAGGGAAGTGCTTGAGGCTCATTTGTCGGAGACGTTGATAGCAAAATATAAAGGATATTTCGGGGTGGATATGTTTGTGTACGAAGACAGTGGATGCTACAAGGTGAACCCCGTGGTGGAGATAAACTTTAGGATGACGATGGGGCTAGTGGCAGCGGTGCTTAGGGCTAAGCTGTTGGCTACGGACTTGCAGAGCATGTATATGCACTACGAGGCTGAGACCGAAAAACTGATGGAGATGCATAATTATTATAAGCAGAAATATCCGTTGAGATGGTCGGATAATGGAAAAATTTTGTCGGGATATTTTCCGCTAACGGCAATAAATGAAGAAACGAACTATCATTTGTATATCCTTTAATGGGTTGATAATGATAGCTGAAAGAGATACTAGAGAAATAGAGAACGAAAAAATTTTGTGGTGTTGATTAAAATCAGTAATTTTGCACCCTTTATTATGTAGGACAATATACTTATTATATATAGGAATGAAAATATTTTTATTGGTATTACTACTCACTGTGGCGGTAGTGTTCGTAGCCTTTTGGGGCATAGGAGTGAAGATGTTGGTGAAGAAGAATGGGGAGTTTAAGCGTCATTGTAGTTCGGTGGACCCTCTTACAGGCGACAAGCATGGCTGTGTTTGTGGAAAAACCATATTGGATGAATGCGAAACAAAACGCTATTCACCGCTAGAAGTGAATAAAGAATTGTTGGAAGAGTGTGGCAATTTGCCTCCCAGACCAAGGAAAGATAAATAGTCTCGTCGCTGTTTTTCTTTTCAGTGGAACTATTTTTAAGTGATAAAAAACATAGAGAAATGAAACCATCAAAGATAATATTACCGTCGAGGATATCATCGTTGAAGCAGCTGAATAGGCTGTTGAATAGTGTTGCCTACAAGGGTAGAAGATATTTTATACTTACCGATGAGAACACCGGAGTACATTGTTTGCCACGTTTGATAACGGAGGTTGAAGCTTTTCAGGAGTCGGAGTTTTTGGAGATAGAAAGCGGCGAACAAAATAAGAGTTTGGAGATAGCTGCGGAGTTGTGGCAGGCATTGGAGGAGATGGGTGCCGACCGTCAGAGTGTGTTGGTGAATCTTGGCGGAGGTGTAGTTAGCGACCTTGGTGGCTTTGTGGCTGCAGGATATAAGCGTGGCATATCATATATTAATATACCTACCTCGCTGATAGGTATGATAGATGCCGGTGTAGGCGGAAAAACAGGTGTAAACCTTGGTGGACTAAAGAACCAAGTGGGTTTTTTCCATTTCCCAGAAGTAGTATGTATTGAACCGGTGTTTTTAGAGACATTGTCGGCAAAGGACTGGACATCTGGAGTGTGCGAGATGCTGAAAACTTTTATGGTGGCAGATGCGCAGATGTATGCTAGCCTTGTGGATACACTGAAGAGCGACCACCCCGTTATGGACAATGAGATGATAAAAGCCGCTGTGCATATAAAGGATGGTATAGTGAAAGCCGATGCCTACGACACTGGCATAAGAAAAATGCTTAATTATGGCCACACTGTGGGTCATGCTGTAGAGAGTTTTTCAATGGCTCATGATGCCGAACCTCTTAGTCATGGACAGGCTGTAGGCATTGGGTTGATAGCTGAAACATTCATATCCTCAAAGAAAATGGGATTTCCTGGTGAAAGATTGGAAGAGCTAAAAGAACTTGTGAGTGCCATGGTGCCGATGCCAAAATATGAAATGAAGGACATGGAAGAGCTATTGGGATACATGCTTGCCGATAAGAAGAACCATGATGGCAATATAAACTGTACGTTGCTTGGCGACCTAGGCGAAACGGTGGTGGATAATATTGTTACGGAAGTGGACCTATGCGAAGCCTTGATGATGCTGGGTAAAATAGGTAGGGCTTAATGTATTGGCAAAAGGACTAATAACAAATACGAAAAAGCGAAATCGATGATACTAAAGAAACTTTGTTTGCTAGTTTTTATACTCGTTGCGGTTTGTGCTTCGGCTCAGAATGGGACCGAAACACAGACGGCAGATTATTATTTTCAAAATAAAGAGTATGACAAGGCGGCGGAGTTGTATGAACGTTTTTATGAGAAAACGCCAAGCAAGTTCTATTATACTCAGCTGTTGGCTACCTATCTAGAGTTAGGTAACTACAAGAATGCCGAGAAGTTAGTGGAGAAGCAGAAGCGAAGAGAACCCAAGAATCCTGCATTGTATGTAGATTTAGGCATGGTGTATCTTAGAGAAGGGAAGCGAGGCAAAGCCGAAAAAACTTTCGACAAAGCTATATCCGACATGGGGGCCAATACTTCTACTGCTATGGCTCTTGCCGAGGCGTTCGACAAGATAGAACAATATGATTATGCTTTGAAGGTGTATGCCGAAATGCGAAAGAAGATAAAGAATAATTATTCTTTCGTCTTTGAGATGGCTACAATATATGAGAAAAAAGGAGACTACGAGAGTATGATGGCTGAATATTTGGACTACTTAGAAGCCGTTCCGCAGATGAAGGCTTCTTTGCAAGTGTTCTTACAGCGGTCGTTGACTCAAACTAATAATCCTAAATTAGCGGAGAGCTTGCGTCGGTCGTTGGCATCGAGGTTGCAGAAAACGCCAAACAATAGTACATTGTTGGAGATGATGATATGGTTCTCTATCCAAGTAAAAGATTTTGATTTTGCATTGAAGCAGGCTAAGGCTGTGGATATGCGTTTTCCTGATGCCGATGCAGAGCAGGTGCTTAGGGTGGCAAACATTGCTACTACCAATGGTGCTAACGATGTGGCTGAGCAGGGATACCTATACATAGTAGGCAAAGGTAAAGACAACCCTTATTATATAGAAGCTAGGGTGAAGCTGCTGAAAGTGAAGTTCTCCAAGATAAACGAAAACTACAAAGCCACACCCAAAGAGCTAGCTGACATCAGTCAGGAATATGAGCAAGCTTTGGAGGAGCTAGGCAAGAATGTGCAAACTGTGGATATTATGAGAAACTATGCCCACATATTGGCATTTTATGTTTTCGATGTTCAGAAGGCGGCAGATATGTTGTACGACGTGCTAGAGATGAAAGGTGTGGACAAGAAAAGCAAGGATGCCGTAAAGCTAGAGCTAGGGGATATACTGATATTTGGCGGCGAGATGTGGGAGTCGGCACTGCTATACATGCAGGTGGAAAAAGCCAATAAGGATGATATGACGGGGGCATTGGCAAAGCTTAAAAGTGCCAAGCTGTCGTATTACAAAGGCGACTTTGAATGGGCTAAATCTCAAGCTAATGTTTTAAGAGCTTCTACTTCCAAACTTGTAGCCAACGATGCCATGGAGCTGTCGTTGCTAATAAGCGATAATATGGAGAGCGATAGCACTTTCTCATCGCTGAGGTTCTTTGCTCAAGCCGATTTGTTGATATATCAAAACCGTTTTGAAGAAGCTCTCGGATATTTCGATTCCATAACGAAAACGAATCTTTACCATGCGTTGTTCGACGAGATATTTATGCGTAAAGCTCAGGTAGCTATGAAGCAAGGAGAGTATATGCAAGCTGATTCTTTGTTGCAAAAGGTTGTAGACTTATATGCCGATGATATCCTTGCCGACGATGCTTTGTTCCTTTTGGCAGACCTGAATGAGAATAAACTTAAGAATAATGCAAGGGCCATGGAGTGCTATGAAAAAATAATACTAGACTATACCGCTAGCCTCTACATAACCGAAGCAAGGAAGAGATACAATAGGTTGAAGGCTAGTACAAGAGTGCAAGCAACGGAAAAAAGTATGTCTCGTTAGCTATAGAGGCAGCTAAGAAAGAAATATGATGAGTATATATACTCAGCGTAGATAA
>JAFZEK010000173.1 GCA_017560705.1 Bacteroidales bacterium
CACGGTGTAGGTTTCAAACTTACTTCTAAAGAACCTGCTCCTAAGAGAGAAGAAGTTGTAGAATAAGTACTATAAAAGGGATGGGCTTGTGAATTATTTCGACAAGCCCATTTTCTTTTTATTTTCCTCGCGATGTAGCTGAATTTTCATCACGAGGAAATTTTATCTAGATAACGATGAAAATAAATTTTCCTCGCGATGTATTTTTGCCTACATCTAGGAGCAAAAATAAGACCTAGGTCTCAATCTCGTGATGGTATATTATCAGCGTATTGAAACCCGGGTGTGGTGAATACCATTGGTATGGTCGCTTAATATAAAGGACGATAAGTATATGAAATTTAAAAGTGTAGTGCTATATATAGCAATTGTGTTTTGTTTTTTTACAGGGAGCGTGAAAGCTCAGGAGAATTTTGATTCCTTTTTCTGTAAATTCAAAAAAGACTGTGTTTTTCAAGCTTCGAGAATTGCTGACTCATGTTTGTTGTTGCAAAATAATAATTTTGAGGATACGGATGATTTTGACACAATCATGTTTTTTAAAGAAGAATGGTTGTGCGACTTTTTTGCTGTATATACTAATGAAGAAATACAGATGTTGGATAATGTAAAACTAGTTATACTCAATGTTGCAGACACTGGAATTCTATTGCATTATTACTTTGTCATTAAAGATGATGAATGGTATCTTTATAAACTAATTGATTACAGCATGTAAGATCGATAAAACTACGAACATATTGTATTTGTAAGCCAAAAATGAACCGTGGTAATTATGATGACAGGCTGTTGTAAAGTAAATGATATTTATAACTGAAGAATATTTTCGTATGACAAAATATATTAGTTTGTGCTTATTTGTAGCAATTATTTTTCTTTTTGAAAGCTGTGCTGTGTGTTCATTATGCTATGAGCAAGATTCATATAAACGCAGTCCATATATAGATACAGAAATTGATACATTAGATAGCTTAACCATACTGAGTGGAGTAAGGTGTTTGGAAGATAATATAAAGCATATATTTAAAGGGAAACAAATTATCTACAACATAAAAATAAAAGAAGATTATAGCAGAAGTTTGAGACATTCTAATGATACTATTGTATTAAATAGCTTTGTGATAACTGATAAACAAGGCGATACTTTGCGCACGACTGCTATTCGAAGACTATCCGAAAATTCAGGAGATACAATAAATTCTCTTCCATATTGTTTCGTCTTTGATGATTCGACAGCTTATGAAAGTTTGACTATGATAATGGTAAGTAAAGGTTATTGGAAAATGCCGAAAACTATATTTGTTTCTTACGATTTACAAGTAAATGATTATATTTTACGGAGAGAAAATATTGAGTATGAATGGTTATTAGATTGTGGGATAAAGAATATCTTTGATTTACCAATAGCTCTTATTGGAGGTGTGGTTATGTATTTTCTTCCTGATAAATGGGTGAATTCGATTTATTGAAATGCTGTAAAGCAATTTAATACATGGAATATCGTATAGTCCGGATATAGGCGGTAACAACAAATGAGTTTGATATTGCAATTCTGATTTGTAGATAAGTTGGTTCGTGTGTGAGGAAATTGAGGAGCAAGGAGAAAATGTAGGAAGATAAAGTGTATGTTGTTGAGTATTTGATGTTTTGTTGATGAATGGAAATATATTGTCGGTTTTGTGCAATTTTTGTTGTGAAAATAGGTTATTTATAGCTGTAATGCAAAAAAATAGTAGGTAGATGAAAGTAACTTTTTTGGGAACAGGGACAAGCCAAGGAGTGCCAATTATAGGGTGCGAATGTTCGGTGTGCAAATCGATAGATAGTAGGGATAAGAGACTGCGAACATCGGCGTTGGTTCAGGTAGAAGGGAAAAATATACTTATAGATATAGGACCTGATTTTCGTGAGCAGATGTTGCGTTGTGGCATTTTTCGCTTAGATGCTATATTGATTACGCATTCGCATAGAGACCACGTAGCTGGCATAGATGATATTCGCCCATTTAATTATTATCAAAAAGGTGCTTTGAATTTTTATGCTCGTTCGAATGCTGCCGCTTGCATAAGGAAAGATTACAAGTATATTTTTGATGAGCATATATATCCAGGCTTGCCGGAGGTGGAGCTGATGGAAGTGGATGAAAAGGAGACTTTCAGGGTGGCAAATAATGAAATAGAGGTTCAGCCTATAATGGTTATGCATAAGGATTTGCCTATCCATGGTTATAGAATTAAAGATTTTACCTACATTACGGATGCTAATTATATATCGCCATCGGAATTGGATAAGGTGATAGGCACCAAGGTGTTGGTGATAAATGCGTTGAGAAAGGAAAAGCATTTTTCTCATTATTCTTTGGACGAAGCATTGGAGATAGTGGAAAAGGTGAAGCCTCAGAAAGCTTTTCTTACTCATATAAGTCATGATATGGGTTTTTGTGAAGATGTGAATAGTCAGTTGCCTAGCAATGTGCAGTTGGCCCACGATGGTTTGACTGTAGAATGGTAATATAAAATAGATGACGAAATGGCGGAGAAGCATTTACATATAGTGTCGTTCGATATTCCTTATCCAGCCAACTATGGAGGTGTAATAGATGTGTATGGTCGCATTAAATACTTGTCGGACTATGGAATAAAGGTCCATCTTCATTGTTTTGAGTATTCGCGTAATCATGCTCATCCGAAGGAGTTGGATGATATATGTTATTCGGTAGATTATTATGACCGAGCTGAGGGTGTGCTAAAGATGTTTAGTGTGTTACCCTACATTGTTGCTACTCGTCATTCGCAAAAGCTTGTAGAAAATTTGTTGCAAGATGATTATCCAATATTTTTGGAGGGATTGCATTGCTGCATGCTATTGAAAGAGCCACGATTAAAGGGTAGGAAGATTTATGTAAGAATGCACAATATAGAGCATGATTATTATAAAAGTCTTTCGTTGGTAGAAAAGAGTGTCATCAAGCGGATGTATTTGAAGATGGAAGTGCCACGCTTACGACGATTTGAAAAGATTCTATCTCAAGCAACAGGCGTTTTTGCCATAACAAGGAAAGATGAGTGTTATCTTGCCGAGAGATGTGCCAATGTTTATTTTTTACCACCATCGCTACAAAATGAGAAGGTGATTAGCAAGGAGGGTAGAGGAAGTTATGCTTTGTTTCATGGGCAACTGTCTGTGGCTGAGAATTATGATGCTGTAAAGTATTTGGTGGAAAATGTTTTTTCTCATACATCTATAACTTTTAAGGTGGCAGGTCTTAATCCGCCGGCTCATTTAGAGAAGTTTTTGAGTGATTATGCCAATGTGGAGCTGATAAAGAATCCATCAGCGGAAGAAATGGAATATCTAGTGGCCAATGCTCATGTAAATGTGCTATATACTAAGCAAAGTACAGGCTTGAAATTGAAACTTTTGAACTCGCTATTTTATGGGCGTTATTGTGTGGCTAATGACTTGATGGTGGAGGGTAGTGGCTTAGAAGAATTATGTTTGGTATTTAAAGATTCGAAAGATTTGCTTTCAAAATTGGAAAAGATGTTCACTCTAGATTTTGATAGGAGCATGATAGAGCAGCGTGCGACGTTCTTTGCTTCGAGCTACAGTAATTCTCAGACTTGCAAAACTCTAGTAGAAAATATTTATACTGACGATACATCATATAAATAGTATACGAACCTTTTTCTGGAGATTATTATTTGGCTATTTAGACTATTGAACATAAGAAGTTTTACAAAGTAATTTTTAGAATAGGCTATAATTGAGAAAAAAAGTGTAAATTTGCACTTTAAATATTATTATTATGGGACTTATAAGACGTTATGAATCAGAAATGTATGGTGATTACCGCAAGGGGTGGATACTGTATGGCTTGTATACAGGCTTGATAATGAGTGTTTCGGTACTGCTTCGGTACTTGCTAACTTATCCAATGGAAAGCCCTTCTACGTGGATAGATAATGTCGTTTTATTTTTATGTATGTTTATGTTCACCTACTTATACCGCAAGAAGTTGTACTGTGGTAAAGTGTTTTTCAAGGAAGTGTATGTTCTTAATTTGGGCATAGGTATAGTGGCAGGTGTCATTTATGGTTTATTCCTTTGGTATTATGGATCTAGCGTGGACACTGAATTGGTTCAGCGTTATATTGATTCTCAAGAGTATATTTATTTGAATAATTGGGAAGGAACGGAAGAAGATATGAAAGAAAAGATTGATGCTATAAAGAATCTTACTAGTGTTCCTTATCTCAGCATAATGGGGGGTATTTTGACCGCCGTAACATCTATAATGATAGCCTTTATAGTGGCATTGCTTTTACGAACAGAAAAGAATGTTGTAAAGCAAAAGAAATAATTGTGTAATAATAAAATGTGTTTACAATGGATATATCAGTAATAGTACCTTTATTTAACGAAGAAGAATCGTTGCCACATTTGGCAGAATGGATTACGAGGGTGATGAATGAGAACAAATTCTCATACGAAGTGATAATGGTGGACGATGGTAGCAAGGACGGTTCTTGGAAGGTGATAGAAAATTTGTCAAAAGAAAATCCTGCATATAAGGGTGTTAAGTTTAGACGTAACTATGGCAAATCGGCAGCTTTGAATGTAGGTTTTACTCATGCCGAAGGTGATGTAGTGATAACTATGGATGCTGATTTGCAAGACAGCCCCGATGAGATTCCAGAACTTTATAGAATGATAATGGAAGACAAATATGATTTGGTGTCGGGATGGAAAAAGAAACGCTATGATTCGAAGTTGGCAAAGAATATACCATCTAAATTATTCAATGCTACTACACGAAAGATGAGTGGTATAAAGCTCCACGACTTCAATTGTGGTTTGAAGGCTTATAGAAAAGATGTAGTAAAGAGCATAGAGGTTTACGGTGAAATGCACCGCTATATTCCTGTTATAGCCAAATGGGCTGGCTTCACTAAGATTGGTGAAAAGGTGGTTCAACATCGCAAGAGAGAGTTCGGAGTTACAAAGTTTGGCTTAGATAGGTTTGTGAATGGCTACTTGGATTTGTTTTCCATTATGTTTATATCCAAGTTCAGTAAAAAGCCTATGCACTTTTTCGGGCTTATTGGTTCTGTTTTCTTTTTATTGGGTTTAGTATCGGTAGTGGTATTGGGAGTGCAAAAATTGGTGGCTTTGAGTAGCCAAATCCCTATGCGTTTGATAACCGATAGTCCTTATTTCTATCTTGCATTGTTGTGCATATTGTTGGGTACATTGCTTTTTGTAACAGGTTTCTTAGCAGAGCTTATGGGACGCAACTCTCCAACTCGCAATGTATATTTGATAGAAAAAGAATTGTTGAACAAAGATGTAGAAGATAAATAGTCATTTATTATGCACAAGTTTGCAGGATATACACTGTTTTTGGATAGGGATGGTGTACTCAATGAAAGATTAGTTGGTGACTATGTTGTGAGGCCTGAGCAGTTTGTGATTATCGATGGGGTGCTTGAGGCTTTAAAAACTTTTTCTTCATTTTTTGCTAGAATACTTGTTGTTACTAATCAGCAAGGTATTGGCAAAGGTCTGATGACAGAAGAGGATTTGTCGACAATACATGAATCTTTCTTGCAAAAGGTGACAGCTACGGGCGGACGCATTGATGGTGTATATCATTGTCCGGCTTTGGAAAAAGAAAACAGCTTTTATAGAAAACCCAACGTGGGTATGGCGTTGAAAGCTAAAAGAGATTTCCCCGAAATAAAATTCAATAAAGCTATTATGGTAGGGGATAGCTTGGGTGATATGCTATTTGGAAAGCGAACCGGGATGTACACAGTGTTCATAGGAGACCATTCGGGTATACCTAGCAAATATCCACACTTGGTAGACTATTGTTATCCAAGTCTTGCGGTTTTTGCCGATACGCTGAAAGAATAAAATGATGAAACATAGACTAAGAAAATGAAAAGAACAACGTTCCTTATATTATTGCCTTTATTGTTGTGCGTGTGTGCTTTTTCTGCATACGGGCAAAACGTGAAAATAAAAGGTAAGTCCGTAAATGCTCAGAATAAGATTGTAGAGATTTATTCCGATGCTGATAAGTATTCAAAGAAAGAATTGTTGTTGGATTCTAGCAAGATTTACGACGACCAAAATTTCTTTTTGGAGTTCTCGGTGAAAGCTCCTACATTGGTTTATTTGCAAATAGAGAATTATTCTCAGTCTTTTTTCGTTGAGCCGGGCAAAGACTATGAGATTATGATACATGAGTTTAATTGGAATATTGATGAAAAGATAAACGTGTATCAAAATCAGGTGGCTTTGCCAGTGGAGTTTTTGAAGTTGCCTAAGAATGATTTAAACTATCAGATAGCAGCTTTCGACAGTACTCAATCGGCTATGATAATGCAGTATCAGCTGTATTTGGATTTTAGATTCAAGAAAGACTCTAAGCGTATAGATACTCTTATATCCACACTTGAAGATGTTTTTGCTGATAGCGAACATTCCTATTTCCAAACATATAAAAGATATAAGATAGCAGAGCTAAAACTAATGTTCCGTTTGGAATCGCCAAAGGCTATCGCCGAAGAATATTTTATAGGTCAGCCGGTACTTTACTATGACGAGGGTTATAGTTCGTTGTTTAATATCTATTTTGCCAACTATATATCCAAAGGTACGAAGAAACTATCTGTAGAAACATTAGCAAGATGGGTCAACGAGGGAGATATATTCAAATATTTGGATTCTATAGGTATTGATCCGGTGTTGCAACACGAGCAACTACGTGAACTAGTGGCATTGAAAGCCTTGCAAGAGTCCTACTACATAGCATTCTACAATTCCAAGATGGTGAAAAAGATGCTTGAACGAATGAAAAACGAAAGCAAGTTTGAACAGCATAGGACTATTGCTGCTAATATGTTGGAATCTTTTGTAGATGAGCAAGCTGAGAAAGA
>JAFZEK010000174.1 GCA_017560705.1 Bacteroidales bacterium
GTTCTTTCTACAATCAATTCAATTTCCTAGAACGTGGATTTTTTAGAAGTTGCCTATATTATACACACTCACAATGTGCTACAATTGTATTCCACGTTACTATAACCACCACAATATTGCAACCATATCTCTACCAATGTATACTATATTATTAATAGGGACCTATTTTGCAAGGCTACTACACTATTCCGCAAAACAAAGATAGGAATACCCCTGCAAACGACACCCAAAAACGGAAAAAACAACAGCAAAACGCCCTAGAATAGGAGGCTCTGCTACTTGCAACGTAAAATAAATTTGCATTATTGCGAAAAAAGTTTTACCTTTGCAAACGTTATCTACCAGTGGCATACTCTTACTAGTGAGCTGACTGATAGATGTTTATTTATATAATTAACAGAAGTCAAACCCAACTGAGTAAGCAGTTACAAACAAAAAAAACGATGGATTTAAAAAACATCAAACCTCTAGATGATTTCGATTGGAATTCGATTGGAAAAAAAACAACTATTTATTCGGAATCAGAACAAGCAAAGTTAGAAGAAGCTTATGCTAAAACATTCAACCAAATTACCGAACAAGACATTATAGAAGGAACTATCGTTTCTATAAGCGACAGAGAAGTTGTGGTAAACATTGGTTTTAAATCAGATGGAGTTATCCCTGCATCAGAAATAAAATACAACACAGAAATAAAAGCTGGTGACAAAATTGAAGTTTACGTAGAAAGCCAAGAAGACTCAAACGGACAACTTTTGTTATCTCACAAGAAAGCTCGCATCTTGAAATCTTGGGAAAGAGTTAATGAAGCTTACGAATCTCAAGAAATCATTACTGGTTACGTTAAATGTCGCACTAAAGGTGGTCTTATCGTTAATGTATTCGACAATATCGAAGCATTCTTACCAGGTTCTCAAATCGACGTTAAGCCTATCCGCGACTATGATGTATTCGTTGATAAGAATATGGAATTCAAAGTTGTTAAAATCAACCACGAATACAAAAACGTTGTTGTTTCTCACAAAGCTCTTATCGAAGACGAAATTGAAGCTCAAAAAGCTGAAATTATCGCTAAACTTGAAAAAGGTCAAGTATTGGAAGGTATCGTTAAGAACATCACTTCTTACGGTGTATTCATCGATTTGGGCGGTGTTGACGGTCTTATCCACATCACTGACCTTTCTTGGGGTCGCATCAACCACCCAGAAGAAATCGTGCACTTGGACGAAAAAATCAACGTTGTTATCCTTGACTTCGACGAAACTAAACGTCGCATAGCTTTAGGTTTGAAACAACTTACTCCTCATCCATGGGATGCTTTGAACGCTGACCTTAAAGTTGGTGACCGCATAAAAGGTAAAGTAGTTGTTATAGCTGACTACGGTGCTTTCATCGAAGTTGTTCCTGGTGTAGAAGGACTTATCCACGTATCTGAAATGTCTTGGAGCCAACACTTACGTTCTGCTCAAGACTTCATGAACATTGGAGACGAAGTAGAAGCCGTTATCCTTACTCTAGACCGCGAAGAACGCAAAATGTCTTTGGGTATAAAACAACTTATCCCAGATCCATGGTTGTCTATAGTAAATAAATATCCTGTAAACTCTAAACACGAAGCTATCGTTCGCAACTTCACTAACTTTGGTATCTTCGTAGAATTAGAAGAAGGTGTTGACGGTCTTATCCACATCTCTGACCTTTCTTGGTCTAAGAAAATCAAACATCCAGCTGAATTTACAAAAATTGGTGACAAAATCGAAGTTATCGTTTTGGAAGTGGATGTTGAAAACCGTCGCTTGAGCTTAGGTCACAAACAACTAGAAGAAAATCCTTGGGATGTTTTTGAATCTATATTCACTTTGAACTCTGAACACAAAGGAACTATCACTAACATTTCCGATAAAGGTGCTGTTGTAGCTTTGCCTTACGGCGTTGAAGGTTTCGCTCCTTCTCGTCACCTTGAAAAAGAAGACAAAACTAAAGCTCGTTTAGACGAAACTTTAGATTTCAAAGTTATAGAATTCTCTAAAGAAAACAAGAAAATCATCGTTTCTCACAGCCGTATTTTCCAAGACATCATAGCTGAAGAAAAAGCTGCTAACGAAGATGCTGAAAACAAGAAAGAAAAGAATGCTAAGAAAGCCGTTAAAAAGCTTGCTGATACTCTAGAAAAAACTACTCTAGGCGACATCGACGCTTTGGCTAACTTAAAAGAAGAAATGGAAAAAAATAACCAAGAATAATTCGTTTTTTCATAATTCATTTTATTAGATGTAAAAGCTGTTCGATTTCTTTTTGAACAGCTTTTACTTTTTTTCTCACTCATTTTCTTTCGAATCTGTACCCTAAGCATTTATTTTTCCTTCACAAGCAAGAACGCCATATTGTCGGGGAAAACCATCATCATAGTAGAATCATCTTGAACTTCCAAGTCCACAGTGTCCCTTCTGTCTAGCACTAACTGATAATAATCCTCGCCGAGGTTAGTATAAGTATAGTTGTAAGAAAATGTTTGGTCGTCAGAGTAGTAGCTTATAAGGGTGGAATCTTCGAAAGAAATCCTGTAAGGGATGAGGTCTCCAGCATTAGCCGAGTCAACCATTGTTGCCAACAGTACATACATTTGCATATATGACGACGAGGTGTCAATGTAGGATAAATCCAATTCTACCGAATAGTTACCCAAAAATGGGGCTTTCTTTATATGGCGACCACAATGAACAAACAATAAGCCGCCTACAATCAATGCAAAAAATAAAATCTTTTTCATAGCACTCTTTATATATA
>JAFZEK010000175.1 GCA_017560705.1 Bacteroidales bacterium
GAATCTTTCTATTTCTTTTTCAATCGTATAGCCCGCTATGCTCAATCAAAAGAAAGTAGAAATCTTCTCAAGAACGTTGCGATTAAGCGAGTAAAGAGCAATGCCTAAGCATTAGCTCTTTCGAGCGATAGCAACATCGACAAAGTCAGTATTCCGTAAACCACTTGCAAAGCAATTTTTAGAAGTTGCCTAAACAAATTCAATTTTCAAACGAATTAGAGATGAAACACTAAGATTTCTTTTCTAATTTGCTATATTCTAGTTTACTATCAGTTTCTTCATGGCTATACCCCAGGATGTATGCACCTTCACTATATACGTACCCTTCGGCAACAGCGACACATCTATCTCCGTGGCTATTCCGCTTGCCGCTTCCTCTTTCACTTTCACACCATTGAGAGAAAATACCTCTATTTTACTCATTGCAAACGATGAGAAAATATTCACAATGCTTTTAGCTGGATTTGGCACTATATGTGTGTTTTCTTCCAATATAGTGTTTGGAATGATAATATCATTATTCCTTGTTGTATCGCCTGCTATATAGAACCTTATACTATCCGACCAACGACTGTACAAATTACTGTCGCACACTGCCCTTACGTAGGCTACATACCACTGTCCAGAATCCAAATGTGTAAGATAATGCATCGTAGAAATTGTGCTTTCAATAGTACAATCTTCCAATGATGTACCCTCTGTTCCGTAGGCTACTTCCCAAGAATTATACCCTGGACTATTGTCCCAGCTAAAAGCAGCGTATGAAACCCCTGAACGTATTTGCCTGAAATTAGATATATCCGCACACGTGTCTGGAGGTGGTGGCAACGGTCTAGTCGTGTCTATTATTGGAAATACTATTACACCGTATTCCCAAGGTTTTGTACTATAATACCATTGAGTAGTATCTATAGGTTTTCCCAAATGAGTTTGACCCGTCGTTTGATAAAAACATGGTCCCTCCGGCATTGGATCATATTTTATTTTGTGGCGACCGGGATTAAAATAACAAGCAAATTCATCAAAAGGATTCGAATAAATACCATAATAGGACGGAATAATAGGATTATCGATTAACCAACTATTGGTAGTGGTGTCATAACTTCTAACAATATTAAAGTTAGTTACCCCCACATAAAAAGAATCATGAACCACTACTGCCGAATCAAAATACACTTCATATACTGTTGGATAATAGTATTGATATGGCTGTATAGCTGTTGCTACTAATTCTAGTTTTTTATTTGTTCTATTGATAATAGTGTCCCATCTTTTTTCGACTAATAGTTCAAAACTAGTGTCGGTTGCTTCGTATAGCATTGCATAATCAGGAATTCGACCTGCTGCAAGCAGATCTGGAGCATTAATATCAAAATATCCTACAACAGCAAGACCTTTAACCTTTAGAGAATCATACGTATACATATACCGCACCCGCTTATATGGATACGAAGTTTGAATAGGGAAACCTATACTAATCCCCCTACTCCTACTATTAAATGCACATTCATCTACCCAATCTAAACCATAATAATACACCGGATTACGAGACTCCACTCCCATAAACAATGTATCATACCCATCTTTAGATGCTTGGTAATCATTTTTATTATCATTATCAATATGTCCAATTACCCCCTGCGAATAAACAGATAATGAACACAAAACCATTAATAATATAATTACTTTCTTCATAATATCTTAGTTTTTATATATAAACAAACCGAAGAAAAAATATTTCTTCGCATCTGCAAAAAAAATATTCTGAAAATTGTTTACTTATTGTAAACAGAAAGGAAATTTGGCTGCTTTCATTCACACAAAGAACAAGGAAGCAGCCTTTGTTTAGGACGCTTCATTTGTTGCACTATGTTATATTTCAGCAGCATATACATATTCTACTACGTTTTTAATGGTTTAAAATATGTCGCAAATATACAACTTTTTAGAATAATGACCAAATATTTGTAAGAAAAAATATTTTTTGTCACCGCAAAGCATCTCCGTCGCTTTTTATATCCCCCATTCTAGAAGCCGAAACAAAAGCTATCAAAACAAGCATCATCACGCTCTTAACAAAAATACAAATTCTACAATATATTAACAACAACCTATTTAACACGGAGAATAGCATATTTATCCAGTTTTCAATTTCAAACAGCAAATATCGAAGTCTCTAAGAGTTGTCGCAATAAAATATTGATAATCAAATATAGGCTTTCCTCCCAAATTTAATAATAAACACCCTTTAGGAGCAAACCTAGGTATCGGAACGATGACAATAGGGTAGAATCGGGACGAAACCCAGGTCTCCTCACGACCCAGATAGATTTTCCTCGCCAGGAAAATGAACCTCTATGCGGTAGAAATATCAAGATTTTCGACATTTAAGAGAACAATACCAACGAGGCATTTAACTTTTACAGTTTTCGTTTAACATTACTCATTTGGGCAAAATAGCTTTTTTCCCCCTATCTTTAGCGGATTTTCGGCGACAGCCTAAGCCTTCTACACGCCTTAAAACATCATCAAAGTGCGACACAGCTGCTACAAGTAAAACAACCAAAATATATACAATCCCTAACAAAGAAAAACTTATTAGTATCGCAGTATTAATAACTTTATGTAGGCTACTAATGTTTATAGTGAAATAATGTGTAATTTTGCCGATAGAAAATAAAGGATTTAGAGCCATTAGGCGAAAGTCAACCCTACGGGCTAAAACGTTGCAAACCACCCTTTGCCCCACAGCTAAGTACTGCACCAAAAGCATCTACTCAAGCAAAAAGCAAAGCTGCAGTGAGCATCAAAAACTGCAAAATATATTATAATATAGTGTAGGTTGCCCGAAAATATGATCTTTTCCGCCTACGGCGAATTAAAACATAGGAAAATAAAACAAATATTGTAGAATAAAAACATTTTGGCAATGAATTTAAAGAGAATAGTTTTATCCGTATCTTTCTTGCTTTTGCTCGTTTCGGCAACGGCACAAAAAGAAAGGTTTACCACGTTTACTGCCGCCAACTACATTGGCGAAGTCGCCACATTTTTAGAAAGCGACAAAGGCAGCACCAAAGAACAGTTGGACAAGAACAAGAACATGCTGAAGCAGTACACCCCCATTTGGACAGCGTATAGCAAAGAAAACAAAGAACTTGTAGTGTCTATCTCCAACCAAATGCTGAAATTAAAAATCCGCCCTCAGCCCGATTTTTACAACTTTGTTCAAGCACAAATAACGTTCAAAAGCTCCACACAAACAGCTCAGAGCTTCGACAATTGGATACAATCCATAAACCTTATTTTACAAAAGAAAAGAAGACTGAAAGACGTGGCCGAATTCTTAGCCTACACCAACGAACTGCTTACAAATAATGTACTATATAGCTCTAGATCATCGAGATGGGAGTTCAACGAAAACACTTTATACTCTTTCGAAATAGACAACGACCGCATAGTAGTTCGTTTTAAAAACCCTTTTGAACTATACTACAACTCCGACAAAGACGGAGGCACCATAAGCGGCACCACTGGGACTTTCAACGTAATGGAAAGTGAATGGTATGGCTCCGGTGGAAAAATCGACTGGGGACGCACGGGGCTGTCGAGTGCTCAGGTGTGGGCCACTCTTAGCACCTACTCCGTAAACACTAAGTTCCCCAAATTCAGTGCCGACTCCGTACTGTTCGTAAACAAAAAGTACTTTAAAGACCCTGTTTTGGGCAGACTGGAAGAACACCTAACCAAGCAGATGGAACCCGAAAAATACACATTCCCTAAGTTCCGCTCTTATAAGAAAGACTTTGTCATTGAGGATATTTTGCCAAATGTTGACTATAAAGGCAGCTTTATGATGAACGGTGCCAACTTTATGACATCCGACAGCAAAAACCCTGCCACCCTTATTTTCTATCGAAACGAAAAGCCATTCGTTCAGGCTAGTGCCTACAAATTCCTTATAACATCGGAAAAAGCTGTAACAGAAGCCGCCGACGTTATTATTTTCATCGACAACGACTCGATATACAACTCGGGCGTGGCTTTAAGATACTTTGCCGGAGACAAAAAACTGGCTATGATAAACGCCAGCAAACGAAACTATTATAGCCCCTACACCAACACCTACCACAACCTAGATATGTATTGCGAAAACATAACATGGGACATGGGAAAGGACGTGCTGAACATATCCATGATGAAGCAACAACAAGGAACACAGACCTATTCCACCTTCGAATCGGGCGACTACTACTCTTTGAAAAAATATTTGGAAATACAAGGTATAGACCAGATAAGCCCCTTGCAACGAGTGTACAGATACATGAAAAACCGCAAAACCGACGAGTTCTATCTCGACGAATTTGCTCAAAGCATAAAAATGGACTTGATGCAAGCTAAACTAATGATACACAATCTTGCAAAGGCAGGGCTACTAACTTTCAACGAAGGCGAAGGCCGTGTATACGTAAAGGAACGCTTAGTAAACTACAACCGAGCCTACAGCAAATCCAAAAACATTGACTACGACGCACTTGTGCTACACTCCGAAACTTTCAGTGACGAGAATGCCATTATAGACCTTACCACCAACGACCTATCTATGGTAGGTGTGAAAAAATTTGTAGTGAGCGACACTCACCAAGTGGCTATATACCCTACAGGCGGCAACGTAACCGTAAAGAAAAACAGGACTATCATGTTCGACGGAGTAGTAAACGCCGGACGTTTTATGCTCTATGTGTCTGACGCACACTTCGACTACGACGGCTTTAAGCTTACGATGCCTACAATCGACTCGCTTAAATTCTTCGTAAAATCCTTTACCGACTTACGTTCAGATGCACCTTTGATACTAGTGCGTATACCTATCTACGACCTTAAAGGAGAAATCCTTATCGACGAAGCCAACAACAAATCGAGCTTAAAACGCGTGGAAGGCTACCCAATGTTCAACAGTATAGACAACAGCTACGCCTACTATGATAGTCCCGAAATTAGAGGTGGAGTATACACCCGCGACAAATTCTACTACAAGTTATACCCCTTCACTATCAAGAACATGATGACCTTCAAGACCGATAGTTTGGAATTCAACGGATGCCTAGTGTCGGCAGGCATATTCCCCGACATCGAAGTGCCGCTGAAAGTACAAAAAGACTACTCACTAGGGTTCATCACCGAAACTCCCGGCCAAGGCCTACCAGCCTACGGAGGCAAGGGCGTGTATAAAAAGACTTTGGATTTGAGTTGCAGAGGTTTGCAAGGCGAAGGCGACTTGGAATATCTAACATCCGTCACTCGTGCATCTAAGAACAATATGGTGTTCATGCCCGACTCGATGCTAGCACTTACCGACACCTTCTATGTAAGAGAAGATGCCACCTTCCCCGAAGTGGCAGCTGGCAGAGTGGACGTTAGATGGCTACCATATCAAGACGAAATGCACGTATACAGCCGCAAAACACCATTCAGCATGTATCGCGGCGAAACGAAATTCGTAGGCGAGCTATTGCTACGCCCTTCAGGACTTACAGGAAATGGATCGGCTACGCTTAGAGATGCTGAACTACACTCCGAACTATTCCAAATGGAAGCACGCAACCTAAAATCCAACAACTCCATATTCAACTTAAAATCCGAACTATACGACGGTTGGGCTTTTGTTGCCAAAGACGTAAAATCCAACATCGACTTTGACGAAGAACGAGGCGAATTCCTATCAGCCAACGGCAACCTACAGCCTGTATCTATGGACATTATGCAGTATATAGCATACATCGACAAGTTCGTTTGGGACATGAACCCCAAAGAACTTACACTATCCAACAGCAAGAGCGAAGGCAATATGGGGCTAGATGCTACACCGCTAAACAAGCGAGTAGGAAAAACTATGCCCGGTGCTAGATATGTATCCACACACCCCGAACAAGACAGCTTGTCGTTCTACTCTGTAACCGGCTTATACAAATATAATGTAGGCGAACTTACCAACAAAGACGTATTTATGATAAACGTTGCCGATGCAGCCATAGCACCTAAAGGCGACTCTTTGAGAATATTCACCAAAGCCCAGATGGAAAATCTGCTAGAAGCACAAATACTAGCCGACACCGCCAACCGCTACCATCTGTTCTACGATGCTAATGTGCTTATATCTAGCGGCAAAAAATACACCGCCGATGGCTACATCGACTACATCGACGAGATGAAGAACATACAAAAAATCTACCTATCCAACATAGCTCCTAACGACACAGGATCAACAATAGCCACAGGATTCATCAGCGACACAGCAGGATTCATGTTAAGTCCAGCCTTCGGCTACATGGGCAAGGTGACAGTGGAAGCACCCGAACAGTTCTTCTTATTCAACGGCGGCGTACAGCTAAGTCATAACTGCAAAGCCCCAGGCGAAAAACTAGGCTTTATGAAATTCAACGACCGTGTAGACCCAAAAGCTATAGAAATACCTGTAAGCGAAATACCTACCGACCTAAACGGACAACGCATGACAGCCTCTATACTATTCTCCAAAAACAACTTAGAGCCGTATAGTGCATTCCTTACTATGGATAAAGCTATGGACAACGACTTAATAAGTGCCTCTGGATTCCTTGTTTACAACAAAGCTAAGAAGGAATACAGAATTGGAAGCCTAGAAAAAGTGGAAAATCCAATAGAAGAGCCAGGACAATACCTAGCCCTTAACACTGAAAACTGCAACGTCCACGGACAAGGCGAAATAAACTTCCACATAAAACAAAACTTCGTGAAGTTCTTCGCCTACGGTGATGTCAAAGTGAACAACACCAAGACAGAAGCCGAAATAGATATGATGTTCGGATTCTCGTTCCCAATATTTGAACAAGCTCTAAACATGATGGGACAATACATTGCCGACGACCTAAGCCTAGCACAAGAAGACCCTGAAAACGAAAACATTCGTAGAGCATTGTGCAACTACTTAGGCAACGAAGATGGCAACGCCCTATACAGCGAATTCATAGGTATGGGAGAATTTGACAAAGTGCCAGCAGCTTTGGACCACACCTTATTGTTCGACAAAATAAAATGGCAATATTCCCCAACAATGGGATTCTACTGCAACTCCAAAGCAGCATTGGCAAAAGTAGGAAAAACACAAGTTCACAGAATGATAACCACAAGAATGCAGTTACAAAAACGTGGTACAGGTCTTGAACTACGTTTCATCCTACAAGTGGACAGAAGCCATTGGTACTATTTCAACTACAACTGCGACAAACAAACGCTTAAGATATACTCCAGCATAGGAGAGTTCAACGATTTGATAGGTCGTGTAAGTGAAAAGAACAGAACCGTAGACGGCAAATCGGGAGAAGGTGCTTACCGCTACTCTTTGGCTACCAAAGTTGAAGCCGAAAACTTCTCCAGACACATGACTGATATGGGCAACACTTCTTCTTCCAACCTCGACGAAGAAAACAACGATGACGAACAAGAAGACGAAGAATAAACTACACTACAATGCTAAAAGCCTACACAAACCAATAACAGACCTTTAGCATTGTAGACACCCTAACGGTTTACAATAGACAAACGGCATACTTAGAAGACCCAAGTATGCCGTTTTCATTTATGGCAACTTCTAAAAATTGCTTTGCCAGTTATTTACGGAATTTTCTTGAGAAGATTTCTACTTTCTTTTAACCCATCATAGCGGGCTATGCGACCCCAAAAGAAATAGAAAGATTTCGGTAAAAAAACACAACATTGCGATTAAGCGAGTAAAGAGCAAAGCCTAAGCATTAGCTATTTCGAGCGATAGCAACATCGACGAAGTCAACGCACGCAAAAGTTTTTTATTTCATGAAAATATTTCTTAGAACGTGGAATTTTTAGAAGTTGCCTTATAGTATTACAGTATAACACTCCTCTTTCATCTGTATTCACAAGCAATATCCCTACAACATTCGTTTATATACACAAAAAAAGACAACTTCTCAAAAGTTGGATTATCAATCTTTGGAAGTTGCCTTTTTAGTTTTATTGTAAAGCAGTATAACGCTCGTCGTTATCTCTTATTCTACGAAACTTATAGTATCCTTCGAAGTGAATTTTTCGCAGTAGTGACATCTTAATTCTAAGTTCTCTTTGTCTACCACATCAAATTTGGTGCGGATAACTTCAGAGTTTGTAATACATTTAGGATTCACACACTTAACGATACCTTCTATTTTGTTAGGAATTTCAGTTCTTATCTTTTCTACCACTTCATAGTTCTTTATAACTATAAGGCTAGCCATAGGAGCTACAAGAGCAATCTTGTTTATCTCGTCTTTTTCGAAGAACTTATTCTTTATCTTTATAATACCTTTCTTACCAAGTTTCTTACTATCCAAGTTATAACCAATAAGCACTTCGTCTTCATAGCCTTCTAGGCCTAAGATATGTATTACACGATATACAGCATGAGTTGGTATGTGGTCTATAACAGTACCATTATCTATAGCCGATACTACTAGTTCTTTCTTACCTTTTTCCATTATCTTTATTATTTATCTTGTAAAACATCTATTTATCTAACACCCAATATTGCAGCTATCAATGCTTGACGAACATATACTCCGTTTTGAGCTTGTTGGAAATAATAAGCGTATGGAGTTTTATCCACGTCGGTAGTAATTTCGTTTACACGTGGAAGTGGGTGAAGTATACGCATATTATCTTTGCAACCTTTAAGCATGCTTGCTGTAAGAATACAAGAATCCTTTACACGTTCGTATTCTATTTGGTCAGGGAAGCGTTCGCGTTGTACTCTTGTCATATAAATAATATCGGCAGTAGATATTATTTCGTTCATATCAGAGTATTCGTAGAAATTTAATTTAGCATCACGCACCGACATTTTTACAGATTCCGGCATCTTCAATTCGTCTGGCGAAACGAAATGGAAAGTAGTATTAAAGTTGCACATAGCTTGAGTTAGCGAGTGAACAGTACGGCCGTACTTCAAATCGCCCACTAAAGCGATGTTCAAGTTATCCAAAGTACCTTGAGTTTTTCTTATAGAATAAAGGTCAAGCATACATTGTGTTGGGTGTTGGTTAGCACCATCACCAGCGTTTATCACAGGCACGTTAGACACTTCGCTAGCGTAACGAGAGCTACCTTCACGAGGATTACGCATTACTATAAGGTCGGAATAGCTACTTACCATTGTTATAGTATCGTGCAACGATTCACCTTTTTGTACGCTAGTACCACCTGGGTCGCTAAAGCCTATTATACGAGCTCCCAATTGGTTGGCAGCACTTTCAAAACTTAAACGTGTACGAGTAGAAGGTTCAAAAAACAATGTAGCCACCACTTTGTCGTTCAAGATAGCTTGTTTTGGATTCTTTTCAAACTCTTCGGCAATATCCAATATTTGGATATACTCTTCCTTGCTAAAATCGGTAATTGAAATAAGATTACGTCCTTTTAAATTACTCATAGTCGTGTTATTTTTACTTTTTATTTCTTCTTTCAGTTTCTTTCAGACACAAAAAAAGCGACCAATAAAAGTCGCTACTACAATAAAAATATTATATCATTGATGCCCATAGGCATTGAAAATTCATTAATTATTATATTGTTATTTGCTTTTTGTATCATCATCTTAGTTTAAAAATCGGGTGCAAAGTTACAACCATTTTTTCAATTATATGACATAAATACTCGTTTATTTTTATCAACACATTACTAACAGCAGTTAGAACTTTGATAAACAAGCAATAAATACCGGACAATATTTTATCGATATGCCGGCTCGAACGACTTATAAAAACATACTTTCCGCCATTATCTTGGCCAATTTTATACTTTTTCATGCACATAAAAAGACATTACTTAACCTGCCTAATTTATACCCTACTGTCAATCGATTCATGATAGGGTATCGCAAGCGTGATGATATACCGTCAATTTTTAAGGCAATATAGATCCTCAAAATTCCCTCACGAGACAGTTCAATTTCCCTCACGAGGAAAATCCAACTACTACGTGATGTAGCACAATCTCCCTCACGAGGAAAATTCCACCCCTTCGGCCGGATGTGTTTTTATATTGTATTTCAAACTATTGTTACAACTTTACAAGCGTAAATCTAATCACAATGGAATTTAATCCAACCGATAATGTTTCCTTCATGAGAAAAAGTTTTTCCTTTTAACTTTTACCTCCATTTATTTTCGTACCTTTGCCGAATCAAAAATATGGCAGTATACAAATCAAAATACTGTATCTTGCTGTAAACAAATAATTAAAACCAGATGATTAATTATGAAACGATGTAAAGAAAAAGAAAAAAAAGAAATTTATGCCTCGCTTGAAGTACTGCGACAAGCAACGAGGTAAAAAAGATATGCTTTATGACAAAAGTACACTATCGTAAATTCCAAATATCTTACTCAGCAAAAGAGTGCAGCAGCAGTGTACAATTCTTATTTACAAATCAAACATCTTTAGAACAATGAGAAAATTAATTTTAGCATTCTGCATCTTGACCCTTTCCTTTTCGGCACAATGTCAAGTGGGGAAATATAGTATTAATATTAAAGAGTCGTCTATGCCGTTTCCGCTGTCGAGCCAAGAAATTTCAGATAGTTCTTTAAGCGAAGATGCAATTTTTGCCGTTGCATTGTTGGCATTGGCAGAAATAGACATGAACGATTTAATTCCACAAACCTTAGTCATAACCGACGAGGCTTTCGTGTTTTTCAACGAAAAGGACGAGGAGATAGGCAAAGATCCTGTAAAACTTTTGTCGGCTCAAAAAGACAAATGGGTGTACAAAGGTGCAGAAGAATATGGCGAAATAGTTGTTCAGAAAAATAACGATTCCGAATATACCGTAACTACAGGCGACAAAGTAAAGCTGAAACTTAAGCCCATAAAATAAACCTAATTATCAAAGCGAAGAAAGAGCTGTTCTTTCTTCGCTTTTTTTATCCGTACCACCTCCCACCCTATTGCCATTCAAAAAAAAGTCGTACCTTTGCAAGCCGATAGCTACGATAAATATAATAGTAATAATAAACATACATAACAATGAAAAAAGTATTTACACTACTACTGGCGTTCTTCACACTGAACGCAATGGCTCAGAGCATGAGCCCCGACGAAGAAATACAAGGCATGGAATGCACCACTATAACAGTGGGCAAAAAAGCCTCAAAAGACGGCTCGGTGATGACTTCGCACACCGACGACAGCCACCGCACACGCACCAATGTGTGGGTAGAACCGGCACGCGACTATGCCAAGGGCGATACGCAAAAGATGTACCTACGCCGTTGGGCACCCAAGGTGGAAGGCAAAATGCCTAAATACGAAAACATCGAGATAGGAGAAATACCACAAGCCGAACACACATACCAATTCCTAAACACCGCCTACCCCTGCATGAACGAGAAGCAATTGGCCATAGGCGAATCCACCATAGGCGGA
>JAFZEK010000176.1 GCA_017560705.1 Bacteroidales bacterium
ATGCTAAGGCTCAGAAGATTATGGCTATATCGTACTACACTGGTGAAGGTGGCACTGTAGATTCGGCCGAAGCTGTAAAATGGTACTCTATGGCAGCCGAAAATGGTGATGCAGAATCTCAGTTTGAAATGGGAGTTATATATTTAAAAGGTTTAGGTGGAGTAGAGCAAAACAACGAAGAAGCAATTGCATGGTTTGGCGAGGCTGCACGTGGAAATAATCCTGATGCTTTCCATGCATTGGGAGTGATGTACGGTTTAGGTCTAGGAGTGAAACAAGACTATTCTACAGCGGCTTACTTCTTTGCCGAAGCTGGTGAACGCGGCGATATGCGTTCGGTGTTAGAGTTGGCAGACTATTATTTGAAAGGACTTGGAGTGAAGAGAAATCCAAAAGAAGCTTTTAGACTAATAGAAATAGCTGCTAACGAGGGATATTGGAAAGCTCAGTTGGTTTTGGCTACTTTGTATGAAGAAGGTCATGAAGAAATGGGAGTAAAAGAAAATCCAGCCGAAGCTTTTAAATTATTTTCGTTGTTGGCCGAAGAAGGCAATATAGAAGGAATGTTTAATTTGGGCTACTGTTACTTAATGGGTTTGGGTGTAGAACAAAACTATGATAAGGCTATGGAGTATAGCATGGTAGCAGCCGAAGTTGGTCATGCTAAAGCAATGTTCAACTTAGGAAGAATGTATTCTAAAGGATTTGGCGTGGAAAAGAATTTTGCCGAGGCTATGAAGTGGTGGAAAAAATCGGCAGAGAATGGCTGTATGGAAGCAGCTTTTGAACTTGGACTACAGTTCGTTAATGGCGACGATATGGAAGAAGACTTCGAAGAAGCCAAGAAGTGGTGGAGACCGGCAGCTGAGCAAGGATATGTGCAAGCAATATTTGGTATGGCAGCCATCTGCGAAGAAGAGCTTGATTATAATGAGGCTATGAAGTGGTATCAGATATTGGCCGATGCGGATATTGACGAAGCTAAAACCAAAGTAAAAGAGCTGAAGAATAAGGTAAAATAAGTCGAAATTTAGAATAATAAGAAAAGGAAGAAAAATTATTGTTTTTTATCTTCCTTCCGGGCAGACGTGTGTACGAAAAGAGTCGCACGTCTGCTTGCTTTAAAATACACAAGGTGAGACATAAAGAGTGTGCTATGAGATGGTGAAAATATATTTGCGTTGAAGAAATTTTTTTACGAAGTGCAACGAACAAATATTTTTTATTGGTGTTAGAACAATATTTCTAGAAGAAATTAGTTTATTATCAAGTTTAGAGTAATAATATAGTATTAAGAACGAAAATAAAGAAGCATATCAAACGCTTTTTCAACATATTAAAGCGACTATTTGTCGGATTGTTTTTGACTGTGTATGTAGCAGTAGCATTGGTCAACTATTCTGTTGTGCAGAGCATAATAGGAGGTGTGGCTTCGTCGTACTTTTCAAAAGAGTGGAAGGGTAAGGTGAGTGTCAAGGCGATAAACTTCAATTTGTTCAATCATTTGGCATTAAGAGACATTGAACTATGCACACCAGAGGGCGACACAGTGTTCGTTGCCAAAAAATTGGCAGTAAGTTTTAATGAGCTTCCGCTAACATCGCAAGGTATAAAGTTGGATAGAGTGTATTTGAAAGATGCTTATTATTGCTTTGAAAAATACGCAGATGGGCGAGGTATAAATTTGAGCTTTATAATCAATTACTTCAAAAATAAGAGCAAAGAAAGAGATGGTGGTTCTAATAGATTTGTAGTAAGTGTGAACCAACTGCGGATGAGGAATGTAGAATATCAAATGAAGCTTCCGGGATGGAAGGATTTTCCATATTCTAATGGCGTGAATGTGAAGGGTATGAATTTTAAAAGTATCAATGCCAGAATGACCAACATACGTGTGGATGCAAGCTATGTATCTACGAAAATAGAATCGTTTAGAGCGGTTGAAAAGAGTGGCTTCACATTGTTGTCGTTGGAAGGTAATGCTTACGTTTCGCCAAGTGCTATTACCCTTACTGGTATGGATTTGCTTACAAAGGATTCGCACTTAAAAGGTTCGGCAAGTTTGCTTTATGAGAATTGGAAATCTATGAGCAACTATGTTACTGATGTGTATATGTTGGCAGATTTTAAAGAGGGTAGTTATGGTGGATTAAAGGATGCTGCTTATTGGGCACCAATGCTTTGGGGTTTTGATATGAAAGTGGGAGTGCAAGGATGTTTTTATGGAACAGTGTCGGACTTGCATACTAACTATGCCAAAATGAGCATAGAAGACCATACATCATTTGAGTTTGATGGTTATGTTGTGGGATTACCTAATATAAAAGAAACTATAATAAAGGGCGATTTTAGGAATATGACTACGAATTTGAAAGGGTTATCCAAAGTGAAATTGCCTGAATCGTGGACGAAGGTTTTGTTGCCTCCAATGTTGGATAATGTAGGTGATATTAACTTGTCGACTAGATTTTTATGGAATTATAATAGCTTGTTTGTAGTGGCAGACGTTGAATCAGCATTGGGTGATATTCATTCAGATGCAGTGTTCTTAAGAAATGAAATTACAAATAAATATCAATATACAGGTCTTCTCAGCACCGACAAGTTTAAGTTGAATAAGTTAGTTCCCAACAAATGGTTTTTGTCTTCGGGCTTTGAGTTGAGTGTTGAAGGAGAAGGTTTTAATATAGATGATATAAGAGCTTCGATAGAAGGTAGGTTAATGAATGCCAAAGTTCTTTCGCACACAGTGGAAGAGATACCGTTGTCGGCATCGTTTGGGAACAATGTTGGCAAATTGGATTTCAGCATAGAAGATTCGGTTGTAAACATGAAAGTGGATGCAGAATTGGATATGCAGAATGAGAAAAATGAATATGTAGTAAATGTAGACGCAAAGGAAATAAATCTTTCCAAATTAGATATTTGGAAGACTGAAATAGATACTAATATATCTTTATCGACTAAGCTGTATGCCAACTTGAAAGGAAATACTTTCAATGATTTTACAGGTAGTGTTTTGCTTAATAGCACAGTATTAAAATTTGGTGATAATCAGAAACTGCCAATAGAAAATATAACAGTATTATCCAAAGAGCTAAATAATTATAGGAATATATCGATGGATTGTGATTATTTCCATTTCGAGACTAAAGGATATTTCCAATATACTGATTTTGGAGCAATAGTTCATAAGTTCTATAATAGGTATGTGCCAAGCAATTATAATCTGTTTCTAAGAAATAATGAAAAGATAAATTATATATCAGATTCTGAGTTTGAGTTTTCATTGCATTTTTCGGAAGATGTAGGAAAATTGTCTAATTTTATTTCGGATGTATATATTTCAGACGAAACTGTTTTGTATGGTACCTATAATTATATAGAGTCGTTGAAGTTTGACCTATATTCAACCAATTTGGCTTTTGGTAATGTGCTTTTGGATAATGTAAGAGTTGAAGGAAAGGATTTTGCCGGAAAATATAGGTTGCAAGTAGGCACAGAAAAGGTATATACAGAGACCGTGTCTTTTTTGGAAAATCTATTATTGGATGTGAGCAGCAGTCCTCAAAATCTTAATTTGGACTTGGTATGGGCTAATAATGATGAAAAATCAGCCAATGCTGGAGATATAGCAATGAATATATCGAACGATTCGGTTTTGAATTATCTGCATTTGGATGATTCTAGGTTTGAAGTTAATGGTGAGTTGTGGACTATATTAAGTGAGGGTGCTTTTGTTTTTGGAAAGAATAGGTTAGTTATAGATA